>JBLGBD010000005.1:0-56243 GCA_047617585.1 Pseudohongiellaceae bacterium
CGCATGCCATCAAGTTACCTATGCAAAAGAGGTGTCGCGGATCATTCAGGACAACTGTCAGATCTGCCATCAACCTGGTCAGATTGGCCCCATGTCGTTCACGACTTACGACGAAATTCGGCCATGGGCACCATTGATCAGAATGAAGGTGCTTGATAAGGAAATGCCTCCTTATCAGTATGATTCCGATATCGGCGTTCAGCAGCTAAAGGGCGATTGGCGTATGTCTAGTGAAGACATCGATACCATTGTCGCGTGGGTCGATGCTGGTTCTCCCATGGGTAACTTAGAAGACTTGCCGCCACCAAAACAGTATCCGTCTAAAGGCGAATGGCGTCTCGCAGCTGAGTTAGGCCCGCCCGATCATATTATCCAATCCTCAAAATGGGATGTGCCGGCGAAGGGCCAAGACATGTGGTGGGAGCCGGAAGTTGATGCAGCTATTGCCCAAAGCCGCTGCATAAAGGCGGTGGAAACCTTGCCTTCAGCAAAAGCTCACGGTTCAACGCACCATGCTAATTCTCATTTCCTGACCCAAGACGAGCACGGTGAGTGGAAAACCTTCGGCCGGCTATCTGAGTATGCCTATGGCAAGCTCGGTGAACACGTACCAAAAGGAGCCTGCAGAACAGCCCCAGCTAATTCTAAAGTGGGCTGGAGTATCCATTATTATCCAGACGGCAATGCAGTGCCTGATGATCAGGTTGCGGTAGGTATCTGGTACCACGATGAAGAAGACAATTTTGATGAAACTGCGGCTTACCCGCAAGATCTTCGTCTGTACATGCTAGATGGTGGCGGCGACTACCTAATTCCGCCTCATGGCAAATTGATGACTCAGGGCTTCCATTCGTTTGATCACCCAGTGCGCATTGATAGCTGGCAGCCACACATGCACCTACGCGGCGTTGCTATGTCCATGGAAGTGTTTGATCCGAAGACGGGTCGCCGTGAGGTACTAAGCCAGGCTTCAAACTGGAACGCCGGTTGGAATCATAGCCATACTTACGAGGACGGCTATCAACCACTAATTCCAGCAGGCTCAACAATTATTCTAACCTCGTGGTTCGATAACACGGCGGCTAACCCCCGCAACCCAGATCCGGACCAATGGGTTGGGGCTGGTCAGCGCACCACCGATGAGATGTCTCACGCATGGATCGCTGTTACTCATCTTGATGACGACGGCTTTGAAAAAATGCTTGCAGAGCGAAAAATAAATGAAGATAAAACTGTTGTTGCTTCGGGAGGTCAATAATGCACAAGTTTAAGCATTTCGCCGTCAAAACTATTGTCTTAGCATTATTGGGGTTTATTAGCGCTACACTGTATGCGCAGCTGCCGGCACATTTAAGAGATTTTCAACTGGCTGCTCGCAAAGCCAAAGGTGATGTAGTTGGGCCGATGTTCAACGGCTGGATAAAAAACGAGGACGACTCAGTGACGATGATCTTTGGGTTTGTAAACCGCAATCGGGAAGAGATTGTTGATATCCCGCTAGGGCCCAATAATCGAATTGAGCCGGCCCAGTTTGACGGCTTGCAACCCACCCATTTTCCGGTGTATGAACGGGGTGGTTTTGTTGGGCTTCAAGAGCGCGGTGTGTTTGCGGTAACTGTGCCAAGAGAAATGGCCGGCACCGAGGTGGTGTGGACTTTGAATCACGCCGGACATAACTATTCGGTGCCCGGCAGAGCAACCTCGTCGGCCTATGAAATGGGTCTTGGTGAAGCAGCCCTAGGAAGTTTGAATCCAGCTATTCGTTTCGAGACGGATGGCGACGAGTCGACCGACCGAGAGGGAATTTATGGAGCAGAAGTTGTGGCCTTCGTCGGCAAGCCTGTGAACCTGTCAGCCTTCGTTCGAGACCGTGGCAACCGAGCTAATTACGAGGACGTTAAGATGCTCGAGTATCCACTAGGCACTGAGTGGATTATGCATCAGGGACCTGCCGCACCTGAATTTTCCTCAGCTAAAATTTCTGGTAAGGCGCGCGGTAGCGACAGCGAGATTGTTACCCAAGAGGGTTGGACTGTAGTACAAACCGAAGCAACTTTCTGGGAGCCTGGAGAATATGTGATTAGACTGCAAGTTGACAACTTTGCAGCGCCGGATAGCCAATTTGACAATCAGTGCTGCTGGTCAAACGCCTATCTGCCAGTAACTGTTTCTCAATAAGTTAACTGTCCTGTAAAAACGCCTTGAGCCAATAATATAGGCTCAAGGCGTTTTGCTTTCTGCTGCATCTTCATCTTGGCCGACACCTTCGTTCGCCGATTTGGGAAGCAGCCAAATAAACTCCTCAACTTTAATATCATCTAGCCCGCTTTGATCGAATGGATCTTCCATACGTTCCTGAATGTTATATAAGGAAATCAAAATGAAGCCAGGGGCGGCGCAAACCAAGTACACCGCGAACGTTGAGTAGTTGTCCGTTTCCCCGATTAGCGTTGGCACAAAGATAAAGGGGAAAAAATAAATGAAGACCAAGCAGTAAGCTCTTAAGCTTACTGGGGTTCCATGCATAGATATCCCAATGGTGTTTTCCATGCTCTCTTGGGTATCTTTCAAATAGCGGAATATTCTAATGGCTAAACCGTTGGGGATGGTTTTTTTGCTGAGCAAAATAATTTCAAAAACATCTGTCAGCTTAGAACGGGTTTTAGTGGCGTCGTTTTTGTTGCTGTACAAAGAGTCGAAAAATAAATGCGATAGACTCTCTAGCTCTTTGGCGATGCTCAGCTTTTCAGCCAGAGGCATTTTCGAATTATTCATTAGAAGATAATAAACGCCATTGAGCGACGACTTAAAAACGCTCAATAGTTGAATAACGTTGTCGCGGCGTTTGAACGCTTCGCGAATAGTGAATACCAACGGGAAAATGACGGCCAAACTAAAAAGCGTGATATTTAGATTGGACCGATATCCCAATTGCATACAAAAGAAGGCGATGGTAACGCAAAGAAGCAGCACGATTGCCGTTTTTCTGTCAATAATTGAAAGGTAAATTTGCATAAGAGGCGGGTCCACGAGATGGCGCGGATCGTATACTCGTGAAACCCAAATGGCAATGCGTTTAATACAGGCTATTAGCGGATTGACAGGACTAGGCTGGGTCGCTTAACGTCGACTGCTCGTTCTACCGACTTCTAGCTACGCCGGATAACCCCATGCAGCACTTACGTTTGAGACCCCTACACAGCTTTGGCATTTGGTATTCCAACGGTAATTGGAATTTGACGGTTCGACCAAAAACCCCATGCAGGCTTAGGCAAGCTGCGGCTAAGGGGTTAACAGCCCTAGTTTTACTAATCTCATCTCTACCGCTGGCAGCCAGTGAAGTAGACCCATTGTTTGAAGATTTGCAACCGTTAGCGATCCAGCTAGAGGGACCGTTTTCACAGCTAAACCGAGATCGCGACAAATCGAAACGCTATGATGGTTTTGTGACATTGAAAAGCCCGTCTGGCGAACGGCTAAGAATCTCGGCCAATTTTGAAGCAAGAGGCAATTGGCGACTGAAAAAGGAAAACTGCCGGTACTCACCACTGTGGGTGGATTTGAAAAAGGACGAGGTTAAAGGCACGCTGTTCGAAAATCAGAACCGAATAAAACTAGTGGCCCAATGCTCTGGTAATAGTAGTTACGTCCAGTTTCTTCTCAAAGAACAACTCGCTTATGAACTTTATGGGTTCTTCTCTAGTTATCATTTTAAGACTCGTCTGCTTGATGTTACCTATGTGGATTCTGATAAGGAGGATGCTAGTTACTCCTTTTTGGGTTTCTTTATCGAACATCCAAATCGCCTCGCCCAGCGCTACGCAGCGGCAGAAGTGGCTGAAAATACGGTTGCCGCTTCGCAGCTTAACTCTCTTCAAGCGAATCTCTTGGCTTTGTTTATGTATCTCATCGGCAATACAGACTATTCGGTGTTGCAGGGACCGGTTGGCGAGGCCTGCTGTCACAACAGTGAGCTTTTAGTCAATCAATCAGGTGAGATGATTCCGGTGCCATTTGATTTTGACAATTCTGGGTTTGTAGATGCCGCCTATGCTGCCGGCCCTAGTCCAAACGTTGGTCTGCGCTCAACCAAGCAACGACAATTTCGCGGCAGCTGCGCTCACCTTGACACTATGGAAGAGGCAGTTGTTATTGCGCGCTCAACCCAAGCATCGGTTTTAAAAACCATCAATGAAGCCAAAGGCCTGACTTCGAGAATGCGCCGCAGCTCACTAAAATTTGTTAATGAGTTTTATGAAATTATACATAGCCCAAATAACATTCAAATTGAGCTAGTTGAAAAATGCAGGTCTTGATGTGGCGCTAACCAAATTGAATGAAACAATGCAGACCTTTTTAAAAATTACGCAGCCGCTGTTCGGTTTTATTGTCGCCGTACTGTGTTTTACCCCCATTAAAGGAGTCGCAGCTCAGTACGAATGGGCTGGGGTTTCCCGTATCGTGGCAGTGGGTGATATCCATGGTGATTATGATAACTATAGGGAAGCGCTATTGCAGGCGGGCCTGACTAACCCAAGAGGCAACTGGATTGCAGGCGACACGCACTTAGTCCAGCTCGGAGATTTACCCGATCGCGGTGCCGATACCGATAAAGTGATCAGTCATATCAAAAAATTGCAGCGCCAAGCCATTGCGGCCGGTGGCAAAGTGCATGCACTTGTTGGAAACCATGAAGCGATGAATATGATGGGGGATTTGCGCTATGTGCATCCAGGCGAGTATTCAGCGTTGCGCACTGGCAAGTCTCGCCAACTGCGCGCTCAGTACTATACGAGAGAGGTTGAGCGGCTATCGGCTTTGGATGTTAATTTTGTTGCAGATAAAGAGTTTTTAAGGCGGTGGCAGGCGACGTACCCCTTAGGCTATGTTGAGCATCGACAGGCATGGCTGCCAACCGGAGAGGTCGGTTCGTGGGTGCTGGCCAACAGTGCGATTGTAAAAATAAATCGAAACTTATTTGTTCATGGGGGGGTGTCCCCGTCGTTACTATCATTGTCGATTGCTCAGATTAATGAGCAAATTAAAGCTGAATTAAATGGCGACATAGGTGAAGAGTCGGGTTTATCGGAATCAGACGATGGTCCACTTTGGTACCGAGGGTTAGCGAGTAACTCACAGCTGCAGGAGGCTGCTCATGTGGATGCTGTGCTACAAGCCTACGGTGTCGATCGAATTATTATTGGCCATACCCCAGGCCACGGGATTATCCTGCCTCGATTTGAAGGCAAGGTAATCATAGTTGATACCGGCATTTCCCAGTCCTACGGAGGGCATATAGCAAGTCTTTTGCTTGAGGAGAATGCAGCATTTGCCATACAGGCTCAGCAGAAACTGGCGTTGCCAACAACTGAGCATAATCTGTTGCCCTATCTGGAGCAGGCCGCTGCTCTAGCAACTCCCACCACCGCACTAGTGAATCTCATCGAAAGCCTAAAGAAGGCTGCAACCCAAACTAGCAATAAAATTTAATGCTGTTTTGATTTGAGTCAAGGTTAAGAGTTAATGCTTTGCTACCGTAGTCCTTCAGACCCATTTTCGGGGCTAAAATAGGAGAAGTGTTATGTCTAGAGAAACAGGTGATAGATATCGCTGTGAAGGTTGTGGCGCAGAGTTGGTCTATGAAAAGCCGTGCCCCTGTGGCGATGCTAAGGACCATGGCGAAAAATGCTGCGGTCAGCAGATGCTTAAGGTAGACAAATAGCTTACAAGCGGTCAGTAAGCTATTGCGAAAAAGCCAGCAAGATCTTGTTAGTTTAAGGCATCGTTGACAGGCTTATCCCAGCTTGTGTATTTACTAGTGCGCTAGCCGCTGGGCAAGCCTTATCCTGAAGCAGAAGGTTTAGTCTATCGCCGTCGCTGCTTTGGTTCGTTGGACGCAAACCGGGTTTTCGTAAATATCTTTGCGCTTATCATACAGCGGGATGGTAGTGCCGTTTTCACGGTTTCGAATAAGATCTGCTAAGTCTACATCGGCCACAATAATCTGCTCAATATTCGGCGTGCCTTCAGCTGCTATACCGTCTCGGGCAAACGCAAAATCTGACGGCGTCATGATGCTGGCTTGGCCATAGTTAAGCCCTAAGCCTTCCACTGCCAAATTTCCGACTGTGCTTGTCATAACAACAAATACTTGGTTTTCGACGGCTCGTGCCTGGCAGCAATAACGTACTCGCAGGTAGCCCTGGCGGTCGTCGGTGCATGACGGCACCATGAGTATGTCGGCTCCGGCTTCGCATACCATTCGCGCCAGTTCAGGGAACTCAATATCGTAACAAATCAAAATGGCGATCTTACCAAATGGAGTTTCAAACAGATGCAACTTTGAACCGGCGTCAGTATTCCATTTTTCCCGTTCCCAGCGCGTACGGTGCAGCTTATCCTGTTCGAAAATTTCACCCTCTGGCGTGAAATAGTAGGCCGTGTTGAGCAGCTGGCCATTTTCATGAAGAGTAGGATGGCTGCCGCCAATTAAATGCACATTCCATTGGCCAGCCAGCTCCTGCATTAGGTCTTTGTAGCGTTGGGTATACTCATGCATGGCACGAACAGCAACACGGATATCCGAGGTATCCATAAATGACAATAGTTGAGTGGTGAAAATTTCTGGCAACAACACAAAATTAGGCTTGTAGTCTCCAGCCGCTTTCATTATGAAGCGCACCTGATTTTCAAACGCATTCCAATCTTCAATTTGGCGTAACATATACTGTACTGCTGCTATTCTAACTATCAACCGTCTACCCCTTGTGCTTGTGCTATTAAAAAACGCCGAGTTTGTTTACTGGTTACTAAAATATTCAGAAAAGGCTTCGAGAAATGCATATTCATCAATGCCATGGCCGTTGACTGGTTTAGGCTGAGCTGACCAGATTGTTACCACCAATTTTTGGTCTGGATCAACGAAAATATACTGACCAAAGATGCCGATGGCAGCATAAGTGTTGCCATGTAACGGCCAAAGACCATAGCCATAGTTTACCGTTTTGCCAGCAATGACTGTGCGAGTTCCCGCGCGTTTGACGAACCCATCTGGCACTACTTGCTGGCCATCTACAATACCTTGTTTCAGTAGAAATTGGCCGAAGCGGGTGTAGTCTCTCAAAGTGGCGGACAAACCGCTACCACCGACTTCTAAGCCGCTTTCCGATTCGAGCCACCAGGTTGCATCTGACTCCATGCCCAAGGGCATCCACAATTTTTCAGATAGATAATCGGCCACCCACTTGCCTGTCGCAGCACGCACCAGCGCGCCGGCGATATGGGTCTCGCCGGTGCTATAATTCCAGCGCGCCCCTGGAGCAGAATGATAGGCAAGCTCACCCATGAGAGTGAGTATTGCGCCTGGCTCGTGGCCGAGCTGGGCTTCCAGCATTCGGCGGCGATCTGAATTAGGGTCGGTGTAAGTTTCGTTCCAATCCACACCTGATGTCATTGCCACGATATCTTCCACGCTGACGTTCGCGTAAGCCGTGTTATCAAAGATTGGCAGATAGTCGGTAATTGGATCTGTGATGTCATGGATATAGCCATCTTGGATTGCTGCGCCTATCAGCATCACCGTGACAGTTTTTACCAGGGACATAGACATCCAGCGGGTCTGCGGTGTATTACCCATGAAATATCGTTCAAAAACTACAGTATCGTCCTTAACAACCATCATTGCGGCAACGCGGTTCAATGCCAATACATCAAAAATATCATAGACTCTATTGCTTTCCGTAAACGTAAAGTCCTCTAGTGACTTTTCCGCTCGGGTAAAGTCGGTAGCAGCAGGGCCGCTCTTGACGATGCGAGTTGGGAAAAGGCGTTGGATGTTCCGAAACGTGTTTATTTGAATGTCCGGCATTAGTCGGCCGTCGTAGACTTGGCGGACAGTCCCGATACTCTCAAGATAATGAGGATACTCGGCAGCAGTATTTTCCGCAGCAAAAATCTGGCTTGGCGCGAAGCCCACAAGCCCATAGCAGCTAAATAGGATACTCAAAAGAACTAGCGGGCATTTGACGTGTTGGTTAGCGTTTGCGACTTTTAGAGTTGCCATGAGAGACCTTAACGTTGGAATGATATTATTAGCAAAACCACATCATCCTTGTGTAATATCGACTATAACGCACAAATACTCTGCATTCCTACACTGTGCTGCTTAACTGATGATTTGATGAATCCTACCGTCAAATCGAGCTTACACAGCTGGTATTGATTGCAACTACCTTGAAGCTTCGATTCCAATTACTCATTAGAGAAAGACCCAATGCCAAAGCAAGCTAGTGCTCAACCGGTCATTAAAGTGCGCCGCTGGAAGAAGGCGGACATCCCCGGCATCATCGAATGCCAAAACGCGGCATATCCAAGTATCGCCCGTGAGAGCCTCGGTGACCAACGCAAACTCCTGATGCAGCTAGAAGCATTCCCTGAGGGTCAATACTTGGCGGAATATGAGGGGAGGGTAGTTGGTTATTGCAGCTCTTTAATTGTGCAGATAGATGATGATTCGCCATGGTATTCCTATGATGAAATTTCCGGTGTCGGTACGTTTAGCACGCACGACCCAAGTGGCGACACCCTGTATGGCTCTGATATTGCAGTTCATCCTGATCTGCGTGGCAGGGGTATTGCGGGCAAGCTCTATCAACGCCGAAAGTCACTGCTCAAGCGCTTTAATTTGCGCCGCATGATTGCCGGTGGGCGCATACCAGGATATTCCAAGCAAGCCAAAAAAATGTCGGCCGAGCGCTATATCGAAAAAGTGAAGAGTGGCGAACTCAAAGACATGGCGCTAACCGTGCACTTAAAAGCCGGTTACGAGGTTTTGAGTGTTCACTATGCCTACCTTAATGATGGCGAGAGTATGAATTACGCCACCTACCTGCACATGGACAATCCTGACTTTCATTCGGACAAGCGAATGATTTCAGCAGCGCCCCTGCGCAGAACCGTGCGGAAAATACGCGTGTGTGCCGCGCAGTATCAGATGCGGCCAATTACCTGTTGGGATGATCTAGAACGTCAGGTACAGTTTTTTGTAGAAACTGCTGACGAGTATCACTGTCACTTTCTATTGTTTCCAGAAATGTTTACTGCGCAGCTTTTTAGCATGCTGCCAAGAAACATGGATTCCCTGCAGGCAATAAAGGAAGTTGCTAAATTTCACCAACAGTATAAAGACATGTTTATCAAATTCGCGACAGATTATGGCTTGTACATCATAGGTGGTTCCCATCCTGTTGAGATTGATGGCGAGATGCGCAATGTTGCGCATCTTTTTACCCCATCGGGTGAGGTGCATACTCAGGAAAAAATCCATATTTCCCAAGGCGAGCGGCGTTATTACGATATTCAGGCAGGTGACAAGCTGCGCGTGTTTGAGACCCCCCTTGGCAGAATTGGAATACTACTTGGTTATGATATTGAATTTCCAGAACTTGCCCGCTTGCTAGCACTGCATGGAGTGGAAGTGCTTTTTGTGCCGTTCTCAACAGATGAGCGCAAAGCCTATTATAGGGTTCGTCATTGTGTTCAAGCCCGTGCGGTTGAAAACA
Organism: Pseudohongiellaceae bacterium; assembly: GCA_047617585.1. Lineage (GTDB taxonomy): Bacteria > Pseudomonadota > Gammaproteobacteria > Pseudomonadales > Pseudohongiellaceae > UBA9145. Next base: position 9,561 of record JBLGBD010000005.1, read on the forward strand.
TCATCTACGTGGTTATGGCCGGATGCATTGGCAATCTTCCTCAGGTAAGAAGTTTTCTTGTGAACTATGGGCAGGCCGCCATTTGTACGCCTTGTGATATTGCTTTTCCATCTAACGGTGTAATGGAAGAGGCTGACCCTGGGGTTGAAACCGTTATTATTGCAGAGTTAGATTTAAACGACATTGCTATGGCTCGCGACATCGGCAGCGTCAGACCGCTGCAAGACAGACGCGCGGATCTATATTCAGTTGTTGCCCATATGCCAATTGAAATTGTGTCTGTGGTCTAAGATGGCGAAGTATTTATCTGTTAATACCAGTTTTTGGCGCCAATTGAGGATATTGCCCCACTGCTAGCACTCAAATTTTTGATGCCCAAAGCCACTGAGATCAATCTGAAGGTGTCGTCGGTTGATGTATTTGCTTGGCCTAAACGGTAGTCGTTTTTAGGCAGCCTAGAGCTGTTGGTGTCGAAGTATGTGTCCAAGCCTAGAAAATACTGTCTAGGCATCTATAGACATGGGTGCAGTGGTAGGTTCGGATAGTGAAGAGCCGCTGGCTCTGTATTTTACTGATTCAATGTTCGCTCCAGTGCAGCCGCGTGTTGAATCTAAGTTGATTGATTGTGAAGCTTATGGCGATTCAGATTTAACTGTTGGGGCACATCACCAAGCAGAATTCGCATTACATCCTCGAGCGCAATGATTCCCACCGCCGTACCAAATTCATCAACTGCTACAATCATATGATCGTGTCTTACTACTACTATCGGCAATAGCTCATCTATCTTGGTGAGTGTTGAAAAAAAATAAGGCGATGTGCAAAAATCATGCAGCGGCCGTTTAGCGGTTTCAGGGTCTAGCTCGTCCCAAATGGTCTAATTAGCAAGGACCATTCTATGGCTAAGGTTGTCTGAGATGGACAATAGCCGATTTTGGTTATACTGTTCGTGCTTTAAAAAAATAAGAATGGAGAACTCGCAATGAGCAAGCTCAAATCGGCAGGAATAGCTGTCTCGGCAGTGATTGTAGTGGCTATCATAGGTTGGGTATCCACGGCCCCTTACCTAAGCAATCAAGGGCTTGGCCGTTTGCCAGGCTTTATTATCGGTGGCACAGCGACCCCCGCGTTAGATGATTTTTCTCCCCTAAATGGCATTTCGGGCCCAATGATGATGAAGCAAAAAGGCTTCCCAGAGCTGGTAGTGTATCTTTCATTTGTTGGAACCCCTGATGGGGTTATTTCCGCCACTAGGCCAGACGCGGGATATTGGGCGGAACGGGTTAAAGAACGTGGTGGAGATGGCTGGCTCCGCGTTGGCGATCAAACCTTCGCCATGACGGCTAATCGAGTTGAAGGCACCGAGGGTCTTGCGATGATGGAGATGTGGGCCGCGAAATCTGGCCGCACATTGGATGAGCCACTGTATAACGGATCTGAGCCGCTGCGAGAGTGGGAGGTGTACTTCTGGACTCCGCGAAGCTAGCGCCTTCCTATAAATAGCCAGCAAAGCCCAACGGCTGCGCAGTAACCTAAAGAAAGGCGCTAAATGGCGCCTTTTTGCGTTATCCAGTTCAGCTGTAGGTTGAGATCCGGGCTGAGCAGCTCCCTGTGTTTGTCGGTAAATACACAATAGTGCATCCAGGGGTGCCCTGGCCAATACACCCCGCCAGCGACTCAGAGGGCTCGCTGCCATGCACTATAGGCATGTATTCCCTGATCTTGTGTCATGGCCTACTCAGTTGCAGTCAATCTGTTAGACTGCCAGCAATGATTTCCCTTAATCTGCACGACATGCAAAGCCGCTAATGCAAACTGTCCTGTCGATCGCTGTTGTCGCCGTATTGATAACATCGTTAGTCTTGGTTTGGCGCTATGGCAATCTCATCCTCATAGGGGAGATGCCGGCAAAGTTTTTCGCGTTCTTTGCTATTCTGTTTACCTCTGGCCTTGATGTTGGGCTGATTATGTTTCCACTCACAGAATTTCCGGTGTACGAGACCGAGCAGGTCTATGGGTTTACCAGCCCCCTTGCCATTGAATTCGGTTTTTGGGGTTTTCTAATCTGGTTGTTCTATTTTTTAACGACGTTCTATTTTTGTGTAGTGGAGCCTAAGTTGAAAATATTTGAGATCACTTGGGTAAGAGTTATCAATAACGCAGTAATTATTGGCACCTGCGCATTCACCGGGTTTCTGTTCTTGCAGTACCTCCCTGACTATATTGACGGTATTTCAACGTTGCAGCGTTATGCGTTGGTGGCATTAGTTGTGTTTGCGGCCGTGCTATCGAGTATGGATATTCGTTACGTCAAAATTTTGAGCCTTTCTTCAACGTGGTTGTTCTTCGCGCTAATTGTTGCCATGTGGGCATACGGAGATTTGGGTTTGACAGGGCTGGCCACTAACCTGTTGGAACTCAAAGGCTACTTCACAAACATTCATCAATTCATATTGCCAATGTCTGACTATCACGCATTTTATCTGTTCTGGTGGTTCGCTTGGAGCATCATGATCGGTCAATTCGTTTCACGGTTTGTTACCGGGTTAAGAACTTGGCAATTGGTTGCCGGGCTGCTAATTATTCCGTCTATACCGATCTCGATTTGGTTCTCGGTACTGTTCGGTGTCTATCAGCAAGGTTTGGAAATTTCTGGATTGATGAACGGATTCATGGTGTTCGTTGGTGTAATTTTTGTTGTCAATTCTTTAGACTCACTAACTAGGCTGTATTCAGAAAACCTGCAGTTAACGGTAGAAAGGTTGGGGCGCTCGAAATACGTTGCTCTGCATTGGCTGTTGCTTTACAGCCTGATTCTGCTGTACCAATTTACTCCACTGCAAATCGAGTGGATCGGTCTTCTAGTTATAGGACTTTATGCGGTCATAGCGACCTTGATCATTCAGCGTAAAGATGAATTGCGCCATCCATTAATAACTCGGTAGGAACACTCTTGAACGAATTCGATTTTATAATAATAGGCGCCGGTTCAGCTGGCTGCGTTTTGGCCAATCGTTTATCGGCTGACCCCAATAAACGAGTCCTTCTGGTGGAAGCGGGCGGTAGTGATAAAAATATTTTTGTGCAGATGCCCACGGCTTTATCCTACCCAATGGCCATGGATCGCTTTAACTGGGGCTATCATTCTGAGCCAGAACCTAGCTTAGACGGCAGGCGGATCTCTTGCCCTAGAGGCAAAGGCCTCGGGGGAACCTCATCAATAAACGGTATGGTTTACGTGCGAGGCAATGCCCATGATTTTGAGCAGTGGCAAGAGCTAGGTGCCCAGGGCTGGGGTTACCGGGATTGCCTGCCTTATTTCAAAAAAGCAGAGTCTTGGATCGGCGGCGCTGACACCTACCGCGGCGACGATGGTCCTTTGGGCGTCTGCGCCGGTAATGAGATGCGGTTAAACCCGCTGTATCGGGCGTTTATCGATGCCGGGGTTGATGCAGGCTATCCAGAAACCAGTGACTATAACGGGGCATACCAAGAAGGCTTTGGACCTATGCACATGACCGTACGTGGCGGGGTGCGTGAATCGACCGCGAAAGCGTATCTCAGGCCAATCATTAAACGCCCGAATCTCAAAGTGATTACTCACGGCTTTGTGCGCCGCATAGAGTTTGAACACAAGCGAGCGGTAGGCATCACTCTAGAGCACGATGGCAACCTTGCCAACTACAGGGCGGCGAGGGAAGTGATTCTTTGCGCGGGAGCTATCGCCTCACCGATGTTGCTGCAACACTCAGGTGTTGGTAGCGTAAAGCATTTAGAAGGCCTTGGTATCCCAGGTGTACATGACCTGCTAGGTGTGGGCGAAAATCTTCAGGATCATTTAGAGGTGTATTTCCAGTTCCATTGTAAACAGCCAGTGAGTCTAAATTCCAAGTTAGGCTTGCTTAGCAAAGGATTGATAGGTGCCAGATGGCTTATGTTTAAAGATGGGCTTGGGGCGAGCAATCATTTTGAGTCTTGCGCCTTCATCCGCTCCAAAATTGGACTCAAGTCACCTGACATTCAGTACCATTTCTTACCAGCGGCGATGCGCTATGATGGCACTCCTTCTATTTCTGGACATGGCTTTCAAGTTCATGTTGGGCCCAATAAACCCAAGAGTCGAGGCCGAGTTAAGATTACAAGTAGTGATATGCAGGTTGCGCCTAGTATCTTGTTTAACTATTACCAGCATGAAGAAGATATCGCGGCGTGGCGGCAATGTATTCGTCTGACTCGCGAGATTATGCAGCAGCCAGCGATGGACCAGTATCGAGGGGAAGAAATACAGCCAGGCAAAGATGTCCAGAGCGATGCTGAAATAGACGCATGGGTTAAAGCAAATGTTGAAAGTGCGTATCATCCAGCGGGCAGCTGTAAAATGGGGCCAAGCGAAGACCGATCGAGTGTTGTAGACAGCCAGTGCCGAGTACATGGTTTGACAGGCTTGCGGGTTGTTGACGCGTCGGTATTTCCTACCCTACCTAACGGCAATATTAACGCGCCTGTGATCATGGTTGCGGAAAAGATGGCCGACGTTATTCTGGGCTTGACTGCATTGGCTCCTATAAACGTTGAAATCAATACGCCGGACGATTGGCAAAACAGTCAGCGCGAGGGTGCAGCGTTACGGCAGCTTGGATAGGCCGCGTTCGATTTTTTTTAAGCACCCCAGCCGCAAAGGCTAGCCGCGACAGCGATCGGTTTATCGACAACCCATAATTCAAAGGCTAGGTCTGGTTAGCGATTTTTTCCGCCTGTTTAGTCCTCTGGTTAGCAAACAGTAGAGTTCTGTGTGGAAAAAGAATTTCTATCTCTTTCTCGTCAAAAAGCTTCTTCAAGCGCCGATTGAACTCTCTGCCGCCGATACTATCGACATCTCCCACCTGCAGTAAATTTTCAAGGATTACAATAAAGCCTGTGAGGAAGTCGTTGACCATTGTCTGCGCGCAAAAACAATGGCGATACCCAATACACCGGCACCGGCAAGCAGTGGCACTATGTCAATGCCCAATCTTTCACGTTTTAGGATTATGCTAAGTTCCTGCAATTGTGTTGTGGTTAGTTGAACACTGTCGTCGCGATTTTCTAAACTAGATTCAGCCAACATGACGGCAGAGCAAAATCTAAAAAGTTGGATTATCAGAAACAGTATCAAAAGCAGCGCTGGAAATGCCTTTGAAGATTCAAGGTCGGCAGACATGGCTATTCAATTGGGGATAAGTACAAATAGTAAATGCGAAGCCACTGCCCGCGTACGAGAAGCGCTGCTAAGCCGAAGGGGTAGTAGCTTGGACTAGGTTGCAATCTCTTCTGACTCGCTTAATGGGTCTTGTGGGACATCCTCTTGTAGTAACTCTTAGTTTGATCGGCAACAAGTCGGAGCAAGCGGCTACCCAAAATATTCAGTTTGAAATTGTAAATATTCTATGAAGGCTTTGAAAAGTTTACTCAGGCATCATTAACAACTGTCTTGTGAGGCTCGCTCCGAGCTACCTATAAAGCACAAAGCTGGTACCTTTATTGCACTCTCTCTAGTGTCATGGATTGTAATGGAGGTTGAAATGACTAAAGTTAATCACAAAAAACAGCTTATTAAGGATCTAACAACGGTTTCTTTGTTGGGAGGACTTCTGATCGCGCTGCCTTTTGCAAAAGACAGTAAAGGCAGTGTCACATCAATGGATGAAGATCTTGCCGACAACAAAGAGTTTATTGAGAGTGTGTTTCCGCAGGTGTCCCACTGGAATTACGCCGCGGTAGAAGTTTATTTTTCTGAGCAAACAATTACCGCCAATGGAGATGAAATAGAAGCGGTATTTGACGTATTATCAAGCACTTTAGGTAGCCTAGAAAGTTTTGCGGAACCGAAACAGATAGAGGTAGATGCTAGCGCGTTCTCCACCAGCGAGCTATGGGAATTGCAGGTCTTTGAGTTTAATGCGGTCTACGAGTATGGCAATGCTGAAATAGAAATAATTCTTGCTGACAACAAAGACGAGGCAGAAATCTTTGCGATGAACGTCAGCATACTGTGATCGTTTGACCACTTATCGCACTGCCACAGATGTTTTTATATATGTGGTAAGACAGATTTTTGAGCTAAAAATTGTAGTATATAGGCTTGTAGATTCTTCTCTGGAGCCCCAGCAGCGAGGCAGCTTGAGCAACTTTAGAGTTTCAGCGCTTCATCCAGCGGTTAGAATTTGTTGTGAAGCACAATCTGTGTAGAAATTTCATATTGAGAGTAATACTTACTTTTATGCGGGTTCGATTTTTCTGGCTATCGAGTCATTGAAATACCTATTGAAAGAACAAGTTGCATCAGTATTTGGGGAAAGCAACGAATTAGCCGAAGTTACCATGTTGCGCCGTAACCCATTAGAAAAAAACCTTTTTCCCTGCCTCATAGGTATTAGGAGCTAGTACATTTGGTCTAGTACAGCTCGAAATTCATAGACTTGTTTCGGGTTACCGCTCTTATTTCTGAAACTTGGCACGATACTCGCAATATCGACATAGAGTGTCTAATTTTCAATAATCTAAAAAAGTAAGGAGATTTGCCATGTTAAATTGGGCCGTTAGTTTTCTAATAATAGCGATAATTGCTGCTGTGTTGGGTTTCGGCGGAATCGCCGGGGCCGCTTCGGGAATCGCGCAGATGTTATTTTTGTTGTTCCTGGTACTTTTTGTGATTTCTATGGTTGTGCGAGCCTTTAAAGGTAAATCGCCACCTGTCTAACGCGTCAACCAAACGATATAGAATGCGCTGTGTTTACTTTATGTAACTCAAAGTAAAAAAGGATAGAACAATGAAAAATTTAATAGCCCTATTAATGATTTCCATATTTAGTCTAGCTGGTTGCGCCAAGGGGCCCGCAGAACGGCTTGGCGAGAACCTTAATCAAGCGGCAAACGACGTTGGCGATGCAGTGGAAGATGTTTGTGAGGAAGTGTCTGACAGGCCTTGCTAGCCTTTGTCAGGCATATTGCAGGTCAGATAAATCACGGGCAGGGATTGCTGACCGTGATTTTCTAATCTTCAGCTTTGTCGTACTTATCAAGTTTGTTATAAAGAGTTTTTACACTGATGCCTAGTTGTTCTGCAGCTTCGGTCTTATTGCCGCCTTTTGCTTCCAGCGTGCTAAGAATTACTGTCTTCTCAACTTCTTCTAAGGGCATATTAGTTGATATGGCATGGGAATTTACGACTTGGCTGATGGTATCAATGACAAGGTGATCAGGTGTTATCACATCATTAGCGAGCATAAAAGCGCGCTCTATGGCATGCATTAACTCTCTAACGTTACCAGGCCAGTCGTGTGCTTGGATTTTTGCGATTGAGTCAGTACTTATTTCTTTTGCGGATTTTTCTTGTGCATTGCGATGTGCCAAGAAATGCTTCGCTAAGCCAACAATATCATCACCTCTATCACGCAGAGTGGGAACTCTAATTGGGAATTGAGCTAGCCGGTAATACAGGTCTTCACGAAACAGATCGTTGTCTATGGCTTCGGCAGGCTCTCTGTTGGTCGCGGAAATAATTCGAGCGCTGGTAGATTGAGTTTTGCTACTTCCTACCTTTTTGTATTCACCTGTTTCAAGCACCCTTAAAAGTTTAACCTGGTGATCAATTGGCATCTCCGTAACTTCATCAAGAAACAGAGTTCCGGCGTCTGCCTGTTCGAACACGCCGATACGGTCACTGGTTGCGCCAGTGAAAGCCCCCTTTACGTGGCCAAACAGCTCACTTTCAATCAACTCAGGGCTGATAGCGCCGCAATTAATGGAAATAAACGACGCTTCACTTCTTTCGCTCATCATATGTAATGTATTTGCAACGAGCTCTTTGCCACACCCAGATTCGCCAACTATCAACACGCTTGCTGTGGAGCTAGCTGCTTTGCGAATTACCCGATAGAGCTTGCGCATTTGTGCTGAAGAGCCAACTAACAGCCCGAACTGATCCAAATGACTTTCAACAACCGCTTCGGCGCTAGTTCCTGGTTCGGTTAGATCTTGATAAAGTTCGTTGGCTATTTCTTCCATGAAATTCATGTTGAAGGGCAGTCTTAAATGGTAGGAAACCCCCTGCAACATTGCTTGATCAATAAAGGAGTTAGGCTCACCTGAGCTGATGAATATCACATCGGCCTTGTTCAATATCTTATGGCTAGCATCGGTTAATTTTACAAGGTCTTGCTTAGTGAATTGATCTACTTGGGCGATTATCGCATCGACTTCTTCATTCATGACCCGATCGACCCATGACTGCGTGCCTTCGACGTGAACGATATCGAACTGATTAATTGCTGAGTTCTTTAACAATTCTCTCTCTAGGTCACGATTAGTGACAAAAAGCAGAAGACTTGGCTTGGACATCGCCGATCCTTGAAGTATGGGGGTGCAGGCAAGCAGAACTCTAGAATAATCCTGTAATAATGACAAGCGATTCTGTAAAAGTTGCGCACTAGTGATCAATCGCTGTATCTAGAGCGTCTCTCGCCCCATATAGCAAGGCGGCTGGCTGTTGGCATAAGACTTGAATGATCCCTTCATAGACATCCAAAACTACATAGTTAACTAGGAGGATGAAACATGAAAAAGCTAATTGAATTCTGTGCTATCCCACTTTTTATTGCAGTAGCTGCGACGTCCGCTTTCGCCCAACATTCAGAGCAAAATAGTGCTCTGCAAGACGCATGGCTGGATGGCAAATTAGGCGCGATCGTAGTACTTAATGAACACCTCAACTCCTTGCAGATCGAAACAGATGTAGTGGACGGCACTGCAACCATTATCGGTGAGGTAGATTCTTCGGCCCAAAAATACTTGATGACTGAATTGGCAACGGGTGTAGAAGGAATTCACAGCGTCCATAATCGCCTTCAAATTACAGCGGCGCACAATGCGGTAGAGAGCGGCGATGATACGCTCTCAGTGATGCTCGATGCATCGATCACTACCGCTATCTCTGCCAAACTCCTGCTCAATTCAGCAATTGATAGCTCAGAAATCAACGTCGATACCCAGGGCCAAGAAGTTAAACTTGAAGGACGCGTAAACAGTGAAATTGAAAGCGAACTAACTCAGCAGATCGCACAAAACACGTTCGAGGTCGACAGTGTTGTCAATAATCTACAGATTTCGAAACAGTGATTCTGTGTTTGTTGGTCGAATCGGGAGGATTAGAATGAAACAAAAGCATGAGTCCCCAATGAAACCCAAAGCCCATGCAGACGCAGATATTCTAAATGACGTAATCTCGGTGTGCCGCGACGGAGAAGCCCTCTACAGTTATGTCGCGAAACAAGTCCAAGATCAGCAGTCTAGGAATATGTTCTCTGACATGGCTCGAATTCGTTTAAAAATTGTCAAAGAGTTGGAAGCCGAAGTCACAGTTCGAGGTGAAAAACCCACACGTTCTGGCTCTTTAATAGGCGGCATCAGGCGCTGGTATATTGACGCTAGGCACAGTTTTTCGGACTACCAAGACGAAGAGTTTATTGCCCAATTAGAGGAAACCGAAGCTCGCAGTTTGGCTGTGCTTCGAACCGCAGTCGCGAAAGCCCAAGACCCGGCATTGGTGCTTCGGCTTTCGTCTTTGGTTGCTTCGTTTCAAATGGCCTATGACCGTATGTCACTATTAAAAAAGTCCTTCAAAAAGTCAGCAGGACACTAGAAGGTAAAAGATGGGAGTAAGTATAAAGTCGGCATAATCTAGAGCTACAAAGATGTCCCCGCTGAAACAAGTAGCATGGCTGTAATTGTGTTAGCAACTATAACAGCGTGTGTAAACTCTGGAGTAAATTATATTCAGGCGGATACTGCTGGAAGCTATGGCTATATTGATAAGCGCTTAAGTGACATTCGTTACCGAGCTAGTTTTTCTAGAAACTCAAATACCCCAGTGAGTGTAGTTCAAAACATTGCCTTGTTGCGGGCAGCCGAACTTGCATTGGGAAATAACTACGAATGGTTTGAAGTTGAGAGCCGAGTGACCGAAAAGTTGTAAATGATCGGTACAAATTTCTCTTAGAGCAGGGTAGATGAGATAGTTGTACGATAGAAGCGGAATCCAACACAGCTTCAGTGTGCCAGAAAACCCTATTCGCCAATTTAATACTTCTTGGCGCTCATGGCGGCTAATTTAGATACTTAGAAATACGTGTTCTGTTTATGACCTTGTTATTAAAAAAGTTAAGAAATTCAATCAAAAAATCGTGACAACCGGGCGCTGCTTAAAGTATCTGCCGAGCGAAGAATGCCAGCTTTTGGCTCGGATCATCTTGCTTTTTATACTGAACTTGTACTATCGGATGACAGCTGCGAATCTCGCGGACAACTCAGCCCGGATAAAACAGACCATAAATTGGCGAAGGAGAAGATTGCCCAAGAAGATGTTACAAGCCAAGATGTCCCATTTTCAAAAAGCTGAGCGTCGCTCTTTTAGCGAACAGAGATAATAGGCAGCCTTAAACATCAGCAAGTGTCACTATAGCTACTTTTCAATCTCTAATACCTGATGAGAGTGTTAAACATTCCTGCGGTCATGTCGAACTTACGCTAGTAGTTGCTGCGCTGAGCCGAGCACGGTTTTGCTATGAGTTCAGCAGTTTCGGGCCGGACTAATCAGTGTCATTCGCGGCGGACTTAGGGATGACTCGAAACCAAATAAACGCCGCTACTCCAGCAATGAATGACCCAAGCAAAATGCTGAACTTAGCTCTATTGAGGACGTCGTCCATGGTCTCAAAGCCTAAATTCGTAATGAATATGGACATTGTAAAACCAATACCACCAAGCAGGCCTAAGCCAATCACATGGCGCATGTCCAAGCCTTGGGGTAGAGACCCCAGTTTAAGTTTAAGGGCAATCCATGTGAACGCAGAAATGCCTAAGCACTTGCCTACTACTAAGCCAAGAATAATCCCCAAGACTAATGGGTCTGACCAAACTGATGCCATGTCTATGCCACTGATTGGAATGCCGGCATTTGCCAGGGCAAACACTGGCAGAATAAACAAGGCTACCGGGTGCTCGAATGCGCCTTCCCAGCGGCGTAACGGTGTTGAGGCTTTCTCTGATGCGTGCCTAATTTTTTCTACAACACGGTGCTGCTCCGGTTCGCCTAGAATCGGAGCGTCTTTTGATCGGTCTCTCTCCAGACGGCTAAACTTGCTTACTAGGCTCGCTGTGTACGTTAAGAACCAGGTGGGTTTTCGGGCTGCTCGAGCTGGCACTGATGAAGCGACAAGAATGCCGGCGACAGTTGCATGGATTCCTGATTTGAGCATAGCTGCCCACAGCACAACGCCGATACAGAAGTAAATCGACGGTCGGCGAATACCACTTATGTTGCACAGGATTAAGGCTAAGAGTACAGCAAAGCTAATGCCTAGATAGGCGTAATCGAGCGAGTCTGAGTAGAACAAGGTGATAACTAAAATGGCGCCGAGGTCATCCAAAATGGCTAAGGCAGTTAGAAAGGTAAACGCCGACAGGGGTATTTTTTTGCCCAAAAGGGCTAGAACCCCGACGGCAAACGCCGTATCAGTAGCCATAGTGATGCCCCAGCCAGAGGCATAAGGCGTGCCGTGGCTAAACGCGTAGTAGATTGAAGCGGGTACCAACATTCCACCTAAAGCGGCGAAGCCGATGGGGACTAGTTTATCGAATTCGCGGATATCACCGACCAATACTTCCCGTTTGATCTCCATCCCGAGGAGGAAGAAGAACAGAGCCATCAGACCTTCATTAATCCAGTGGCTCAGGCTCATGCTAAAGGAGATCTCACCCAGAATCAGCCCGAGGCGCGTATGAAACAGCTCAAAGTAATTGTGGGAGTATCCTGAATTAACCAGAACCAGTGCTATGACTGTGCAGATAAGAAGCCAAACACTTGCTGTGGTTTGGCTGTGAACAAATTCTTGGAATGGTTCAAGAATTTTTTCAAGACCTTTTTCTATCTTCTGGGTATCAGTATTCCGACTATTCGCCATGTTAAATAATCTATTCCTTAACCAATTCTATAACGTCGACACCAGAGTGCTTGTTCAGCACCTTCATTACCTCATCTTTGAATCTATTCTCTCCGGTTCGAACGAAGAGTAGAATATAGTCGGCGTCCACCTGTTCTTGCAATGATTAAGCGACAACGACTGTTTTCGCGTTTAAAAATTCATAAAATCCTAGCTTGCTAAGCTCACGTCCATACCCAGAGAGTTTGGTTCCGCCGAATGGCAGTCTTGGGTCAGATTTGACAAAGTCATTCACAAAGCAGTTCCCGGCTTCAAGCTGCGTACTGGCGATTTGATGACCCTTTGCAACGTCTGCTGTGAATATGGCGGCTCCTAGGCCGAATTGGCTGTCGTTGGCAATTAAGATTGCTTGTGCTTGGTCCTGAGCACGAATTATTGCTGCTACCGGACCGAACAGCTCTTCGTCATAAGCAGGCATGCCTTTAGCGACATTGGTGAGGACGGTTGGTGGATAGAATGCGCCTTCCCGCAGCGGTATCTCACCGCCTAGGGCCAAGCAGGCGCCATTTGCTACGCTGGTTGTTACTTGCGTATGTAGCTCTTCACGTAGGTCCAGTCGGGCCATGGGCCCAATGTCAGTGTCGTCATGGTGAGGGTCGCCCATAACTTTTGATTTCATGGACTCAACGAACCGTGCGACAAATTCATCGTGAACTGCGTCCACAACCACCATGCGTTTAGCAGAAATGCAGCTCTGCCCAGCATTGATGAGCCTGCTGGTGACGCAGGCGTCTACTGCGAGATCTAAATCGGCGTCTTCAAGCACGACATAGGCATCACTGCCGCCAAGCTCCAAAACCGACTTCTTGATATTTTTACCCGCTTCGCCGGCAACCGCCTTACCCGCGGCTGTACTGCCGGTTAAGGTGACAGCTTTTATTCTTGGATCCCCGATTAGCTCGGCAACTCTTTCGCTGGGAATTATCAGGCTGCGAAAAACATCCTTTGGAAACCCGGCTCGTATGATGACGGCTTCTATCGCCTTGGCGCAATTGGAAACGTTTCCTGCATGCTTTAACACCACCGTGTTGCCCGCCACAAGATTCGGCGCCACGAACCGAAACACCTGCCAGAACGGAAAGTTCCATGGCATGACGGCGAGTATGGTGCCTATTGGTTGATACACGGTTGAGCACCTTGCACCATCATACTCAAGTATTTTTGGCGCCAGAAACTCTTTTCCATTGTCAGCATAGTAGTCACAGACCTTCGCGCATTTCTCAACTTCACTGACGCCTTCGCGAAGTGGCTTACCCATTTCGTCACAAGCCAGTTCAGCGAGATCATGTTTAGCCTCCCTGAGAGAGACAGCTAAATTGCGCAAAAGATCAGTGCGCACTGCACTGGGTTGCCGTGACCAAGAGGCATAGCCTTCATCGACAGCTTTCAAGATGCTATCTACTGCTTTGACCGACATCACCTCATGAGTCTGAATAAGTCTATTGGTCGTTGGGTTTACTGACTTTAATTCCATTGCTGCTCCGTTAAGCTGGTAGAACAAACCTTGTAATTAGGACTACTGCTTTTTTTCATGGTCAGGGTCGTAAGCTTTTAATTCTCGTCCTAAGGTTTCCCAATATTCATCGGCTTTGTCTTTGGCTTTTTGCCAAGTGCTATGGTGAGAACTCTTGAGCTCTTTGAGCTGAGTCTCGGCCATGTCTACAATTTGGTTGAGATCATTGACTTTCTTCAGTGTTATGAGTCTTGTCTCGTCGCTGACCTGTTCGGCCTGCACCCGCAATCGTTTAATCGCGGACTTGTGGTTGGCTAAGCGACTCTCAATCGCCTGCTCTGTCGTTTCTCTAAATTCCATATGGCCTCCGGTATAAAAACTAAAATCGTTCAAGTTTTCGTTCTTAGCTGGTCTTGGAAAAAGTAGCGACTACCAGCACGAAAAACGGTAGTGAATAAAAAAGCCCCTCTTAGGGTAACACCTGCAGAGGGGCAAACGAGCTATTGCTGCGTAATTTGTAACGAATTTTGTAAGCGCTCAACCCCGTAGGTTTCTCTGGCAAAGGTCTGTGTGACTCAGCGTTTCTCCGCAGATGTCACCGTGCCTTGTAACTGTATATAGCCATCAGGTGTATTAACCTCAATACTTGCATAGTCTATAGCAGGGGCTCGCAATCGCTCGGCTCTGCTGGCCCCTTTGGTTTGAGACAAGCCAAAATTTCAGCAGCGAAACCGCCGCTATATTGCAAATAGACTGAATCGTTACACACATGCTACGTCTCACAACGATTCCTTCTCTGGCCTTGGTTAACACTAAATTTTTAAAGCTCATAATAATAAACAATCAAGAACCGTGCCATGGGTTAATGATCGCGGTAATCGCGGCAGAACAGGAGCCGAGTCAGCAGTGCTCGAGCTTTGACTGTAATATTTTCAATGTTTAGTGAAATAACTATAGGTCCAGCTGTAGACATCAACAGAAATGGCCATGGCTTGAGCTTAGTAATCTAGGCTCTAGAGCTTAACTGCGGTGTCGCTGCAGCTTTGGCTAAAGCTGCAGCGAGAGATGCGGGCTTTACTTGGCACAGAACATGCTAAATCCTATACACCTCGCCTTAAGGTAAGGCTCTAGCCGCAGTTGCTAGCCAGAGCTAGTTTAATTCGCAACAAACAAGAGGCTAAGTGATGGATGCTGACTGCAGTAAAAAAGACAGGCGATAGTTTGATCATATTAGAACTCCCACTGTTTGGGGGGCAAGAGCGAACAAGATGCGACTGAAATTGCTGGCCGTACTGAGAACAAGACAACGCTGGGAACCGGCAATCCTAGTACGCGCTTGGAGGAAAGAGCCTATGCTGAATTTACGACTTAGCGCGAGAGGAGCCTATTGGAGGCAGAAGTAAGCTCAATAAAGAGCAACTTATAGACGTGATCAGTCAAAAACGGAAGCTGTTAAACCCGTAGCCTGGTGATGAGTGATTACGAATGCTTGTAAGAACAGCTAGCCGAACTAGTATTGTTTGGCAGCTCGTAACCCCAAAAAATCCAACCCTACCTGGAGACTCAACATGGGATATAAAACGATACTTGCAGAGGTCGACCTAACGCTGGAATCAGGAAAAATACTAGACGTTGCTAAAAGTTTAGTCGATGGCAACGTTCGATCTGTGTATGCTGTTTATGTGGTCAAGCCAAGCTCACCAAGCTTACCTGTTACAACGTATCTGCAGGGGCTTTCTGACGAATACAGCGAGATGGTGGTCGAGGCAAGAAAGCGGTTAAAAGCAATTTGCGACAGTGCCGGAATTCCGCGAGACAACCAGTTGATTCTTGTAGGCTCGCGATCTAAAGAAATCCCTTTTCAAGCGTCTAAAATTAACGCCAAGCTGCTTGTCGTTGGCAAGCACACGCAGTCCTTTTTGGGCAAGCTGTTCAGTCCGACAGGAACAGATATTGCCAAATCGACTGAATGTGATGTGTTGGCAGTTAACGTCGTCAATAGTGAAAGAGTTGATGTAAAAAGAATAGTGAACCAAGATTTGTCTATGGCAATGATAAAGTCGCCAACGAAATATTTCGAACATCCCAAACAAATAGCCGAGTATCCCGGTTTAGACCAATCACAACGAATCAAGATATTGAGAGCGTGGAAGCATGATATTATTTCTCTCATGAAGGCAACCGAAGAAAATCTCGGCAGTGGGGATAATAACGAGCTTGAATTTTTGAACGATGCGCTTGGGAAAGAAATATCACAACATCAATAGCCTTAAAGCATTTGCGATGGTGCTATGGCTATTCAAAGGCACGTATTTTTAGTAGACCGTAGAGTAAAATATTCTTTCTATTCACGCAGTTTAAATCAGGCAAAGAAGATGGGCAATAATACCGAATCAGTCCGGCACGAAACAGATAGTATCGGCTCTATAGAGGTTTCGAACGCTGCACTGTGGGGAGCTGCTTCTCAAAGGTCTTTAAAATATTTTGCTATTGGCAGAGACCTGTTTACACCACAGTTCATTAATTGTCTGTGTCAGGTGAAAGAAGCTGCCGCGACTGTAAATTTCGCGCTTGGTAATTTGGATAAAGAAAGAGCGAGCCTAATACAGGCGGCATGTGCTGAGGTATTGGCGGGGAAGCACGAAAATCAGTTTCCATTGAGTGTTTGGCAAACCGGCAGCGGAACCCAAACCAACATGAATGTAAATGAGGTGCTGGCCAACATTGGCAACAGAAATTCCGGTGCCAAGCTTGGCGCTAAAGCGCCGTTACATCCTAATGATCACGTTAACCTATCCCAGTCTTCAAATGATGTGTTTCCAACCGCCATGCACATGGTTGCGAGGCAAATGACAGTCTCTAGGTTGCTTCCAAGCCTTAAGTTGCTGCAGTCTCAATTGGATAAAAAGGCGATCGAGTTTCAAACGGCAGTTAAAAGCGGTCGCACCCACATGATGGATGCGACGCCGGTCACCCTAGGCCAAGAATTCGGTGCTTTCTCAGCCCAGATTCAGTTTGCTATTGAACGCATATCTGAAAGTTTGGAGTTACTGTTAGTGCTACCTATTGGCGGCACGGCAGTCGGGACTGGCTACAACTCTGATCCCCAATGGGCCCAATTGATGGTTAAGGAACTGAGCAAGATGTCTGGCTGCGATTTTCAAACAGCAGAAAATCGGTTTAGCCAAATGGCGTCCCATGATGCGCTACGCAATCTACATAGTCAGATTGCGGGTTTGGCTACGGCCTTGTACAAGCTGGCCAGTGATATGCGGCTAATGAATTCCGGACCGCGCTGCGGCCTAGGCGAAATTAGTATTCCGGCTAACGAGCCCGGCAGTTCCATAATGCCCGGCAAGATAAACCCGACCCAGATTGAGGCGCTGACAATGATTTGTCTGCGAGTTATTGGTAATGATACCTCGATAACAATGGCAAACAGCCAAGGCCAGTTTCAGCTGAATACCTACAAGCCTCTTATAATTCATCTGTTGTTGGAATCCATCGAACTGCTCGCTGATTCTTGCAACTCGTTCACTATCCACTGCTTGGCCGGTATTGAGGTGAATAAGAAGCAGATCGAAAGCCATAGTTCAAATTCACTAATGTTGGCAACCGCGCTTGTTCCCACTTTAGGCTACGATCAAACAGCCAAGCTCGTTGAATATGCACATGAGCGCGGTCTGAGCTTGAAAGATGCTGCGGTTGAGCGCGGCGACATGAGCCGGGAAGAGTTCGAAAAGCAGGTTAACCCTCTGACTATGCTAGCGCCAACAGCCAAATCTGATTAGCCATGCGTCGGCCTACCCAGCGGCGTTGCTGCGCCAACAGTAGTTGACAGGCAAAGCAGTTGTCGGGCCTTCTAAATATTTAGTCAAAACCATATCTATTGCAGGTAAAAAGTATATGCTGGCTTTTAAGCATTCCGCTTTTCAGCTGTGAGACTTGCTCGATTTCTAACTCTTGCTTGGCCGTTGCAGTGTCAAATCCCATCTCTACAGGAGATTTTGCCAAGCTTAGGCAGCGCAAGTAACACACCGGGTGAAAGAGATTTAGTTTGCAGCGCCAGGGTTAGAAAAGCTCAAAACTTTGAGGGTGATATAGTTCTGGGAAACACAGAGTTGGTCAAGCGAGTTTGTTTGTTGTCTGTAAAGTTCACTAATTCTAGCTAGGTTAAACTCTCACATTCGGTTAACTTAAAGTCATGGTTATGTTCTGCCGCAGAAGGTATATAAGAGCATTAAGTCATTAAGACTACTAGGGCGCCCCAACGGGCTCAATCTCATCAATAAGGGTATTAAACATGGCCAAAGTTCAAAAGAGCAATAAGGAAACCAAAAAGAAGGCAGCGTTAACGCCGAAGGAAAAAAGAGCGGCGAAAAAAACCGGTAAACAAGCTGGCAACGTGCTTGGTAACTAGATTTTCAATTGATTAGTGCGCAAAGCAGAAGACCTTGTTATCAGCGTATGCCTGCTGATAACAAGGTCTAATCCATTAGCTTGGATCTTATTACTATAAGGCGTGAATACTAACGCTATCCGGGGGCGTCTGTTGAGCCGTGTTCTTGGGTGTGTAGTTCCTGTACTTTCGGTCTGCGTCGTTGGCGCGCCTTTTGGGGAACCATGCCACGCATAGATTCAAGTTTGCCAAAGCACAGAAGTTTATCGCCAGGTTCAAGCACGCGATCTTTACGCGGGTTTGGTATTACTTTGGCTCCGCGATAAAGGGTCAGCACATTGATGTCCTGTTCTACCAGTTTGGTTTCATGGATTGTTTTGCCCACGAAGTCTGATCCTTCTGGCATGTATATTTCTGTGACGCCATAGCCTTTGCTAACCGTCAAGCGCTGGCGTAGATCGATGTCGGGAAAGTCAACTTGTGCTGCTATGTAGTCGATTACCGCTCCAGCGATGTCAAGTTTGGTACAGTTTTCTATGCCCTCTAGACCAGGGGACGAATTTACTTCCATTATTTGCGGGCCGTCAGCACCTTCTAGCATGTCCACGCCGGCAACCTGAAGGCCTAGAATTTGTGCAGCTCTAACGGCCGTTTGCTTATACTGTTCATCAAGTTCCACGGCTTCGGCGATTCCACCGCGATGCACGTTGCTGCGAAATTCTTGGCCTTGAGCTACCCGGCGCATGGCTGCAACCACTCGATCGCCTACAACAAATGCGCGAATGTCTTTGCCCTTACTTTCAGCGACAAACTTTTGTATGAGCACATTTTGCTTTTGGCTTTGTAGTAGCTCAATGATCGACTCGGCCTGCTTCATTGTATCTGCAAGCAGCACGCCAATACCCTGTGTGCCTTCAATGAGTTTGATAACAACCGGTGCACCACCGACTCGCTCGATGGCCGGTATGACATCTTTCTTTTCTCGCACAAAAGCCGTTCGAGGAATGCCTATATGATGGCGGCTTAATATTTGCAAGCTGCGCAATTTGTCGCGGGAGTTAATTATGCCGTGAGCGGTGTTGGCGCAGAACACATCCATTTGCTGAAACTGGCGAACCACAGCAGTGCCGTAGTAAGTGATCGACGCACCAATTCTGGGGAGCACAGCGTCGTAGACGCT
Source organism: Pseudohongiellaceae bacterium (assembly GCA_047617585.1). Lineage (GTDB taxonomy): Bacteria > Pseudomonadota > Gammaproteobacteria > Pseudomonadales > Pseudohongiellaceae > UBA9145. The sequence continues at coordinate 28,631 of JBLGBD010000005.1, forward strand.
TAACTCTTTTTGTCGGTAATGTAGATCCGGTTCACCTTGCTGTAAGTCGATGGCGAACTTTAGGGTATTTAGAACTTTTACCTCATGGCCTCGCTGGATTGCCGCTTCTTTTAGCCGCCTTGTGCTGTAAGAGTTAGGCCCGCAGGAGAGTATTGCTAACTTCATTAGAATCGCCTTATTAGAAGAATTTGCGAGTAACACACTATGTAAGTGAATGCGGTGAGTTTACCGGATCCTATAAATATTGGTAGGGTGCTGCTTTTGAATTCCTATAGTTGAGCGGTTACCAAAGTGACATCAACTGCCATCAGTGCAGGTCGCTCTAGCACTGTAGTTCTTGATGCAGAACAAACTGTAAAGTAAACCCAGTGTTATTCTCGTGGTTTGCCTCTCGAACTAAAATGTAAGTACAGTTCTTCTGACCACCGAAATGAATTAAGAGCTATGGACCTAAATCCGATCAAAACAATCGAGTATCTAAATCCCCGCTCACTTGGCCGCCTGAATAATTATCTAGCCGGATTAGTGCAGGGGCGTCTGTGGCTGAAGGTTCTCCTTGGTATGGGCTTAGGGCTCGTTGTCGGCGCGATTCTGGGCCCATCGTTTGGCCTAGTTGAACCGCAAACGGGTGCAGTCATAGGTGATTGGTTGGCTTTTCCAGGTCAGCTTTTTTTGGCTGCAATTCAAATGATTGTTATACCCTTAGTGATAGCTTCAGTTATTCGTGGGCTGGCGGCCAGTGAAAATTTAGACCAGCTGAAAAGGCTAGGGGTGCGCGTGACCCTTTTCTTTGCCGTCACTACGGCGCTGTCAGCCATGATTGGACTAACCGTTGCGAATTTAATCGATCCAGGTGCATCGATGACCGGACTTCTCACAGAAGTTGATCTAACCACTGAAACCATAACTGCAGCACCAGTAGCGGGCTTCGAAGTCCTGCCCCAGACTATCGTTGGCCTACTGCCCGGGAACCCTCTTGGCGCGATGGTGGAAGGCCAAATGCTACAGATAGTAATCTTCTCAGTTGTTTTTGGCATCGCTTTAGTGTCCATGGTGCCAGCTCAAGCTAAGCCTATGCTTGAGCTACTTGGATCGCTGCAGGAAGTGTGTATGACAGTAGTGCGCGGCGCAATGCGGCTTGCGCCAATAGCCGTGTTTGGGTTGATGGCACAGCTTACAACCAAGATTGGGTCGAGTGCATTGTTAGGCATGGCTATTTATGTGGCCACCGTTTTAATTGGCTTACTGCTTCTGTTAGTTTTTTATCTGTTGATGCTCAGAGTCTTCATTGGTGAAAAGCCAATGCGGTTTCTTAAGGTCACGCGGGATGTACTTCTGCTCGCTTTCTCAACCTCAAGCTCGGCAACCGTCATGCCTTTGTCAATCAAAACCGCGGAACAATACCTCAAAGTGAGGCCTTCAATTTCTCAGTTTGTGATTCCACTGGGCGCAACTATTAATATGAATGGGACGGCTTTGTATCAGGCAGTAGCGACTGTGTTCCTAGCTCAGGTCTATGGCATTGACCTAAGCTTGGGCAGTATGGTGCTTGTAGTTGCAATGGCGGTTGGGGCATCGATCGGATCGCCAGCAACACCGGGTGTAGGCATAGTAATTCTTGCAATGGTACTGGAAACCGTCGGTATTCCAGCATCTGGCATCGCGTTGATTATGGGGGTTGACCGAATACTAGATATGAGTCGAACGGCGATCAACGTGACTGGAGATCTCGTCACCTGTGCATTAATGGAACGCTGGGTTGGTGGCGAAGGCTCTGTTGAAGAACAGCAGGAGGCTCAACAGCGGCGTGAACAACAACACGAGTTAAATAAAAGCAATGCAACTTAATTAGCCCCGTCGCAAACCTAGGCTAACTAAAATGAAGAAAAAGCGCCTATTAAATGATGCAACACGTTCTGGGAATAATCTGATGTTTCCAAACCATAGTTCTAATAGTTGTGCAGGTATGGTCGCAAAGATCTTCACATAGTTTGAGATTGAGCTGGCGTGCGATAATCTAAATTCTCGCACCGTTGCTGCAACTAGACGGAATTAAAACTATGTTCGAAGAAACCGCTGCAACCTTTTCTTGAGGGTTTCATTCTCGGCGATAAGCTGATCCCGCTGTTGAATAAGCTCAACTATGACGGCCACAGCTGACCACTCAAGCTCTAAATCTTGGTGCAGCCGCGCTGCGCGCCTTGCTGTGCTAACCATAGCAACATCAAACGACCAAGAAGCAGGCTCTGGGCCTATTGGATGCACTATATCGTGCTCGACGAGTTCGACAATTTTTTGCTCTGACAGATTCACCGCTTGGCAAATTTCTGACAGAGTAATTTCAATAGTGTGGTTGCTCATGAATGGTTGTCCTGAACTAATTTTTGAGGTCAGTGCGTGGATTGAAGCTTGATTTACTCGCCAGCTCTTGCCAGAGGGATTTACTGGATTCGTCAATGTCCTTGGGCATCACTATCTTCAGTACAACATACAGATCGCCAAACCCTGTCTTGGTAGCTAAGCCTTTGGATTTGACCCGCAGCTTTTGTCCAGCTTGAGAGCCAGCCCCTATAGTTAGGTTTATCTGCGTTGTAAGAGTGGGTACAGTAACTTTAGCCCCTAAAGCCGCCTCCCAAGGTGCGATTGGCAAAATGAGAGTAAGGTCATGGCCGCTGACATCGAAAAGAGGATGGGGAACAAGTTTTATGTGAATGTAAAGATCGCCGGCGGAGCCGTTACCAAACCCAGGTGCACCTTGGCCTTTTAAGCGAATTTTTTCCCCATGGTTGACGCCTTTGGGAATTTTTACTTTTAGTGTCTTCTTAATATCAGCCTGTCTGCCGGACTCATCAAAATGGGGGAGTTGGAAGCTGATGGTTTTCGATTCGTCTTTGAGAGTATCTTCTAAAAAAATAGGCATATCGATTTCTACATCCTGACCCCGGCGGGAGAACATGTCCTCGCTGCTGGTCGCTCCCCGAGCGCTGCGACCACGGTGGGTAGACTGACCACTGGAGCCTCCGAAAATAGATGAAAAGAAATCGGAGAAATCTGAGTCGTTAAAATTTGAACCTGAGGAGGGTTTCCATCCCGGAGGAGGGGTAAATGACTCGCCTTTGCGACCATATTTTCTTAGCTGTTCATATTCAGACCGTTTTTCATCATCACTTAGTACTTCATAGGCCTCAGAGACTTCTTTGAATCGAGTTTCAGCGTCATGCTCCTTGCTGACATCGGGGTGATATTTGCGTGCAAGTCGTCGGTAGGCCGTTTTAATAGCCTTTTTGTCGGCCTCGGGTTCTATTCCCAAGATGTCATAGTAGTCTTTGAATTGCATTGTTGCGGTAACCTAGGTGTGATTAGAAAACTATAACAGACTCTGACTCATGAAAACTGATGTAGATCTAGAAGTGATGTAGTTGGTGGGGTAGTTGTTGGGGTAGTTGGTTGAATAGCTGGCTAATATGCTTAGCTTTCCCCTGTCAAAAAGTTACAGTTTCTCCGAGCGCGAAAGGGGCAGGAAAAGATCTTGCTTATGCTACTGCTACTTTTAAGGTGCTCAGCAGTGGGCTCGATATGCTCGTCCCCAATTGGAAAGCCATGCTGATGGTTCCCAGTACGGCAATCTTTGAGAGGGAAAATTCGGGGCTATACTGATCAATCCAATACAAAGCGAGGAGTCAAATTTCCAGAGATGCCCAAGAGTCTTCCTGCTTTGTGAAGTTGCGCCCCTTGGGGCGCTCAGGCAATCACGGAATTTGTTTTCTAAATCTCTACAGCGACTTTATAGGTGGGATCTTCTATGATGTTTACATCAATGATTTTTTCAGCGTTCTTGAGCAGCTTCAAACAGTCAGGGCTTAAATGTCGAAGATGCAGCTCCTTGCCGGCTTTGAAGTAACGCTCGGTGATTTTGTTGAGCGCTTCGATACCTGACATATCGTTTACTCTGCTTTCTTTGAAGTCGATGATCACCTTGTCTGGGTCGTTGGTAACGTCAAACTTATCTGTAAAGGCTTTAACCGAGCCAAAAAACAGAGGGCCATAGATTTCATAGTGTTTAGTGCCGTCTTCATCGACATACTTCCTAGCTCGAATACGCTTCGCATTCTCCCAAGCAAAGACCAATGCAGAAATAATGACGCCAATCAGTACGGCCAACGCTAAGTTATGCAATAGAACAGTTACCGCAGCGACTACAAAGCCGACAAAATTATCCCGATTTGGCATCTTGCCGATTGCACGGATACTGGCCCATTCAAACGTGCCAATAGCGACCATAATCATCAGGCCAGTCAGGGCGGCGATAGGCATTTTCTCAATGTAAGGAGCACCAAACATAATGAAGATCAAAAGCATCACTGAGGCTACGATGCCAGAAAGTCGGGCCCTGGCTCCCGATGAAATATTGATAAGACTTTGGCCGATCATGGCGCACCCGCCCATGCCCGAGAAAAAACCAGTGACCAGATTGGCTAAGCCTTGGGCAACAGCTTCTTTGTTACTCTTGCCTCGAGTTCCAGTTATTTCATCGATCAGGTTAAGAGTAAGAAGGCTTTCTATCAAGCCGACCCCTGCAACGATGAATGCATAAGGGAAGATGAGGGTTAAGGTTTCAAACGTCCACGGAATATCGGGAATATGAAAAGGCGGAAAACCGCCCTGAATAGAACTGATATCCCCTACATTACGAGTATCAATATCAAGGCCAAGTACGACCGCAGAGACAACCAAAATAGCGGTTAAAGAGGCTGGCACAACTTTGGTGATTCTAGGCAGGCCCCAAATGATAGCCATGGTCAGTAACACTAAACCCAGCATCACATTAAGCTGCGAGCCGACCATCCAATCGAGCTCGCCGTCAGCACCAGTGACTTTGAACGAAGCCAGCTGCGCTAAGAAAATGACAATAGCTAGACCGTTAACGAACCCAAACATGACAGAGTGGGGCACCAATCGAATAAACTTACCAAGCTTTAAAAAGCCAGCCGCCATTTGAATCAGCCCGGCTAAAATCACTGTAGCAAAGATATATTCGACTCCATGACTCTGAGCTAGACTGACAATGACCACAGCAATAGCGCCAGTAGCACCGGAAATCATTCCGGGCCGTCCACCAAATATCGAAGTGATCAGACCGATACTGAATGCCGCATAGAGTCCAGTAAGCGGCGACAGACCTGCGATCAAAGCAAAGGCTATCGCTTCAGGCACCAACGCAAGTGACACGGTTAAGCCCGAAAGTACCTCGGTGAGGATATTGATTTTTTTGGTGCGTTCAAACAGATTTACGACGTAATTCATGAAGGTTTATTTCAAAATAAAAGGCTACAACACCAACCAATTTGGGGCATTGACGAAATAAGTACTTAATATCTTTGGGCAACCAGCTAAGTTTGCTGCCAACAGGAGAGGGAAGTACAACGAAGGCGCGCACTTTACACCATGCAGCGCCCAAGTTAAAGGATCAAAGGGGCAGAGTAACTTGCCCCCTTTGGTTGCTAGTCGTTGGCCAAGGCGACTACGGGGTCGAGTTTGGAGGCTTTTCTGGCGGGTGCGAAACCGAAGACTAAGCCGGTTGCTGCTGCGCAGCTGAAGGCCAATATGGCTGGCATGGTGGTGAATTTGATAGAAACTCCCAGCAATGTGAGTAGGTAGCCAACGCCGAGTCCTGTTGCCACGCCAATTATTCCTCCGACGGCTGAAACCACGATTGCTTCAGACAGGAATTGCCACATAATGTCTGATTGTCTTGCGCCGGTTGCCATGCGAATGCCGATTTCTCGGGTTCGTTCGGTTACTGAGACTAACATTATGTTCATAACACCGATGCCGCCGACAAGCAGTGAAATGGCGGCGACTGAGCCCAATAGCATGGTGAATGTTTGCTGCGAGGCCGTGACGGTTTCTAAAAGCTCTGCGCTATTAAACACTCTAAAATCTTGAGAGCCATGTCTGCCAACCATGAACTCGATAAGGTCACGTTCGGTTTCAGAAATTGCTTCTATGTTGTCTACCATTACTGAAATGGAGTTGACGTGAGTTGCTCCAAACAGTCGTAGTGCTCCAGTTCTCAGCGGCACGAACACCGTATCATCTTGGTCGCCACCGCCGGGCCCAGATGACGCGCCTTTAGACGTTAAAACTCCAATTACTTGAAACGGGATATTGCGAATTAATATGTATTCACCTAAAGACTCCCGGCCATCGCGAAACAGCTCGTCAGCAACGGTAGAGCCCAAGACAGCGACCGCGGTATAGTTGTCACTGTCTTCGCGGTTAAAAAATGTCCCTTTAGCCAGCGGCCAGTTTCTCAGCTGGGGCATGTTCTCACTGGTTGATGTAATGGAGGTTTGGTAATCCTGACGGTCGAAGCGCACGGTATCTGAACTGCGAATTTCTGGTATCGAGCCAAGGATATTGGAGACTGAATCAGTAATGGCGTCAGCGTCTTCGAATGTTAGTGTGGACGGCATATTGCGCCGTTGCCCCTCGACTCGCGCCGGCTGCAACATCAGGCGATTGGTGCCAATAGAGCTTATTCTCTCAACTATATCCTGCTGCGCGCCCTCGCCGATGGCCAGCATCGCTACCACCGACGCGACACCGATTACGATGCCTAGAAGAGTGAGGAATGTTCTAAAAATATTGGCAGTAAGTGAGCGCATCGCCATGTTGATGGCTTCTAACATACTAGCTATGGGAGAGCTTGAGGTTCGGCTTAAAAACAGGTCGCGTAGTTTGCTGTTAGTTTGAGAATTGACCACACCCTCAGCAGGCCCTGTGTCACTCACTATTTCGCCATCTTTGAATTCAACGGTTCTATCGGCATGAGCAGCCACTTCGGGATCGTGAGTAATTAGAATTACCGTGTGGCCTTGACGGGCCAAGTCCTCTAGTAGCGCCATTACCTCAATGCTGCTTTGTGAATCTAGCGCGCCGGTCGGTTCGTCAGCAAGAATCACCTGGCCGCCGTTCATCATTGCTCTGGCAATAGAAACTCGCTGCTGTTGTCCTCCGGAGAGCTGGCTAGGGCGGTGATCCAAGCGTTCGCCAAGGCCAAGTGATGACAGCAGCGCTTCTGCCCGCGTGTTCCTTTTTTGCCTGCTAAGCCCTGCGTAGATCGCAGGGACTTCAACGTTTTGCTCAGCAGTAGCCGAAGGCAGCAAATTATAGGATTGAAAAACGAAACCAAAGGCTTCTCGGCGCAGCCATGCCAGGCCATCGGCATCAAAACTTTCGATGTTGCGCCCAGCAAATAAGTAGGTGCCTTCGGTGGGCCTGTCGAGGCAGCCCAAGATGTTCATTAGGGTTGATTTACCAGAACCCGATTGGCCAATAATTGCTAGAAACTCACCGCTATAAATTTTCAGATCAACGCCGCGCAACGCATGAACTTCGACGCCGCCATCAGTCTTGAACGTGCGGTGAATGTTGCGCAGTTCAATCAGTGGAATTGCCGCTACTTGCTTGGCGCCATCCACAGCGATACCTTCATCGTCGTCAAGGTATTCAATGGCGGTCACTGGGGCGGCCGTCTTGGCACTTGGCCGAAGCCGTTTGGCGGTCTATTTCCGGTTTGGTTTTGGCCTTGAATAATGCCGGCGACGACTCTGTCGCCCGCCGCTAAGCCGTCAATGACTTCAGCTGAGATTCGGCTGCTAACGCCGATTAAAATTTGTGCTTCGCGCTGACTGCCGTCTGCATCGACAACAGTGACTAAAGCGGGCCTGCCGCCGCGGCCTGTTCGAGTGCGCGGGCCATTTTCTTCAGTCAGCGCAGAGTCGGCACGTCGCGCCCCAGGTTGACGCAGCGTTTCAGGTTCGGGCCCAGATTCAGCCTGGACTTGAGCCAATTGCTCGCGTCTTTGGGCAGGGGTTTGTGGGTTTGAAAATTGACCTGCAGGGCCAGCGGCCAGGGTTGATCGGGTTGGCCGATCCATAAAGGTCAGCGCGCCCATTGGCACGGTTAACACGTCTCGCGCAGAAGCTGTCACGAAATAGACTTGGGCAGTCATCTCTGGCAGTAAGGCGGCGTCTAGGTTTTCGATGTCAAAAAGCCCGGTATATAAAACCACATTGTTCTCAATGACCGGAGTGGGGAGGATCTGCCGAACTTGGCTGTACCAACGTCGCTGACGTCCCCCTAAGGTTGTAAAATAAACATCCATCCCGGCTTTAATATCACCAATATCTGCTTCAGAAATGTTGGCCGCTACGGTCATCGTGCCCAGGTCAGCAATTCGCAGGATAGTTGGAGCCATTTGGACTGCGTTTAGGGTGCGGCCTTCCTCCATCTCTAAAGCGACGACAGTGCCAGACATTGGCGCATAAATTCTTGTGAATTCTAAAAGCGTCTCTTCGGTCTCCAGGCTGGCTTCACTCTGCTCAATTTGCTTCTGTAGCTGGAACAGGTTTGCTTCGGCGGCTGAGACTGCATTCAGTGCGGTGTCAAACTCGAACTGGCTGGTGACGTCAGTAGCCAGCAGCCGGCTCTGTCGGGCCACATTGGAATGGGCTAATTGCAACGCCGCTTGCCGCGCATTTAGCTGCACTTCTAAAGATTCGATGTTGGCGCGGCTAGCATTGACCCGAGCTTCCTGAACTCGCGCATCAATTTCAGCTAACAAATCACCTTCTTCAACCGAATCGCCAATTGCTACAAACAGCCGCTGCAATTGGCCCGATACCTGAGCACCCACATCAACATAATTGCTAGGCTTAAGGCTGCCGGCAGCAGCAATCGTGTTTTCTATCGAGCCACGTTCTATGGTTGCGATTAGGGCTTGGTTTTCTGGCGCAGTTGTTTGACTATTAAATGCAAAATAAGACCCGCCCACTATTATGATAAGAGTGACCAATAGCAGGAAATAGCGACCTTTATGGTTGTTTTTTTTCATTGTGCTTCCGAAGAGTCAATATTGCTCAAGATCCGCGTGTGTCTTAGCTTGGTGCAATAGCTTAGGTTTTTGAAGAGCCCTAGGACTTTGTACGTGCCGTACTGATAAAACCGTCTGTCATAATCCAGATAATTCAGACACGAAAGAGTTTACTGGTCAAATATACTGATAACTATTATCTTTTTACAGCAAGCCACATTATCGTTAAAGAGGCACGGTTTAAGCACAAATCACAGATAAGCGAGAAAACTCGAAAAAGCAATATGAATCTTAGATCCAAAGCTAGAACGAAAAGCGAAAATAGCCCAGCAGCAGATGGGGTAACCAAAAAAACCGCAACCGAAGCTGGGCAAACCATGACTGACAATCGGTCATAAAATGTGGCGATACAAAAGAAGCAAGCTGCTTTGAACAAGCAGTTGAACGACCCGATTCAGAGATACCCAGAGACTGAAGTTGCCAGCTTAAGTAAAAGTCAGCAAGCGGCAGTGAGGTCTCTCAAACACCAGGGCAGGGATCTTGCAGATATTACGATTGCAGAAATTAATGCTCAGGTGGACAAGTTTAATTAGCGATTTGTCCAAGGACTGTTAGATTTTATGTGTCTTTACTTTGCCCAGAACCGCCATCAGAAGTATAAGGCCAATCTGGCGGGCCAGCGCATAAAAGCATTCACCGCCTAGCGCCTGCGCTTGGCGGTGAATGACGAGGGAAATACCCCAAAGTACTAGAAGTCTAGAAGTAGTAGCGTAGGCCTATGCGGAACTGAGTTAGACTGTCCTTAAACGCGTTGTCTGCTAAGTAGATATCATCGCTTGAAACATCAAAGCCAATGGAAGTCGAGATTGCCATATATGGCCTCAAAAACCACTTAATACCGCCTTGAAAGCCAAACACCGTGCTGCTACCGTCATTTGGCGTTAGCGTGGAGTCGAAATCCAAGTTGCTAAAGTTCACCTCGGCTAGACCTACCGCCGCGCCAATAAATGGCACGACATTGGTTTTACGGTTGAAGTTGTATTCGGTAAAGCCGCTGAAGCTAAACCGCTCAATTCCCCCCGCATCAGAGCCTAGAGCGCGGATACCAATTTCCCAGCCGTCTTTGACGAAATAACCAAAGGAGGAGTCGATATCAAAGTCGATCTTTTCAAATTCAGGGATCTCGATAGTACCTGACAAGGCGAGTTCTTTTGTTCCCTTGGTCAGCATAGGCTCGCCGCTGTTCTGCGCTAGTAAGACAGGCGAGGTAAATGCAGTTAATACAGCGAGCATCGATAAAGCTTTGTTCATGGGTTTCTCCCCAGTGGATTGAAAACGAGCGCACTATAGGTAGCCTCTTTAAATTAGTAAAACGCTTTATTATCATTGATAATACGAGTTTTAGTCATGCATAAGAGGGTGTTCCAGTGGATACAGTCCTAGTTAAGACATTCTTGGAAGTTGTGGCCTGCAATAGCTTTGCGGCAGCTGCTGATAAACTGTTTGTCTCGCAGTCGGCGGTGAGCCTGCGGATTAAGTCGCTTGAGAGTCATTTAGGCAGGCCGGTGTTTATTCGCAGCAAGGCCGGTGTCACTATCACCCCAGCAGGGCGGCGCCTCATGCGCCATGCCGCAAGCTTTCTGCAGGTGTGGGAAGAAGCGCGACAGCAAGTCGCGGTGCCTGAGGAATTTGAAGATGTAATAGTCGTGGCCGCCGAGTCAGGACTGTGGGAGCGCTTTCTAATTAGGTGGCTGCCGCTGCTAGCTGAGCGTCTTCCCCATATGGCGTTTAGGGCTGAAGAAGGCAAGTCGATCAATATAGTCGCTCAGATGATTTCCGGAATCACTGATATTGCGGTTCTCTATACCCCCCAATTGCGCCCAGGACTAGAGATCAGTTATTTGTTTGATGAAGACCTTATTCTAGTATCCACCCATTCAAGCTGCACAACCCTCGAGGGTGACTATGTATTTGTCGATTGGGGTGAGGAATTTGGCAGGTTTCACACTAGCGCATTTCCCGATAGTGAGCATCCTCGGGTGACTTTTAAACTAGGGCAGGTGACTTTAAACTATTTGCTTAACAATGGTGGCAGTGCGTTTATGCCGCGCCGTTTAGTGCAGCCTTTTATCGATGCCGGCAAGCTGATTGAAATTGAAACCGCAGCTTCATTTAAGATCCCAGTACACTTAGTTTGGCGAACGGGAATCAAACACGATGCGTTAAAAGTGGTGCATGAGTCGATCAAAGAAATCGTCGAGCAATCTGTGTCTAATACTTTGCCGAAGCCGTTTTGGGTGGCCGACTGATACAACAGCGTTCGCCCAAGGATAGCTTGGGTTGGCTGTAAATACCGTCTGGCTAACATCAAGAAGCCAGACCTGAGCCACTAGCTAGGGAGTGTGGTTAACTATAAAAGAAAGAGTTTTTTATCAAGCGTGCCAAAATAAATCAGTGCGCACGAGGGTGTGGTGGGTTCAAAACTCAAAGCGAACTAAAGGCAGGTTTAGGGTCAAATGCACGTGCCGGTAAATTTATTACGTCAACTCACTTTTATAATGGCTAATTTTTTTGCGCACTAGTTTCAAGCTAGATTTTATCTCATCTAGCTGTTTCTTAACCTTGCATTCATGACTTTCCAACAATTGCAGTCGCTGATTAGCTGTTTGAGGGCCTTTTCTATAGAGGCTCATGTATTGTTTAATAAGAGCAACCGGCATGCTGGTAGATCGAAGTGCCGAAATAAACCTCACCGCAAGTAAATGGTTTTCGGTATAAAGTCTTCGCCCTCCAGCATCTCTTGGCACTTCTAAAAGCAGCGATTCTTTCTCATAGTAACGCAGAGTGTGCGCCGAAAGCCCTGACTCTAGTGCCATTTTTGCCACGGTGAAACTTTTCATAGTACCTACTCAAATCTAGTTCTTGACTTAGAGTGTACTCTAACACCCATAATGACCGTCAATAGAAATGAATAAATTGTCTAATACCGGGGGCGCTGCAATGAAACTGACAGTCAATGGAGTTGAGCAAGAGTTTGAAGTAGATCAAGACACGCCCTTGCTATGGGTCTTACGCGACACCTTAGGTATGACCGGTACGAAATTTGGTTGCGGTATCGCTGCGTGCGGTGCCTGTTCGGTGCTGGTGGATGGAGAACTACAGCGAAGTTGCACGCTGCCTATCGCTGAGGTGGCCGGCAAAGCTGTTAGTACCATCGAAGGGCTTTCCGCCGACAATAGCCATCCAGTTCAAGCAGCATGGATAGCCGAAGATGTGCCCCAGTGCGGGTATTGCCAGTCAGGGCAGATCATGGCGGCCACGGCATTATTAGCAAAAAATCCTAGTCCCAGCGATTCTGAGATAGATCAGGCAATGACTAATATTTGTCGCTGCGGCAGTTATTCACGCATACGTAAAGCCATCCACCGTGCAGCTAGCTGAGCCTTACTGGGAAAATAATTATGACTATTGAACTACACAGCAGAAGACGTTTCCTTAAGGCCACAGTGGCCGCTACCGGTGGTTTGGCTCTGGGTTTCAGCTTTCAGGGCTGCTCGCCAACCGCCCAAGGCAATGCTGCTGCCGAGCAAAATGCGGTTACCGCCTGGCTGCACATTGACACCCAAGGCATTATTACCATCAGGGTGCCAAGTTCCGAAATGGGTCAAGGCGTACACACTTCGCTGCCTATGATTGTGGCTGAAGAGCTAGATGTGGATTGGAAATTGGTGAGGTCTGAGACTGCGCCAGTTACGTCTGAGTTTGTAAATCCTCTCACCGGTTCAAGAGGAACTGGTGGCAGCTCCGCCGTACGCCGATGGTGGCCTACGTTGTCGCAGGCTGGAGCTACGGCGAGAGACATGCTCGAGCGGGCCGCCGCTGAACACTGGTCGGTGCCTCAATCCGAACTCAGTATTTCCCAAGGGGTTGTTTATCACAAAATAAGCAATCAACAAGCTACTTTCGGATCTCTGGCAGAGGCTGCAGGAAAGCTGGAGCCGAATTTGAAAGCAAGGGTTAAAACTCCGGCCGAATATTTGTCCATTGGCAAAGCGGTTTCGCGGCTTGATACCCCATCCAAAGTAAATGGCTCGGCCCAGTTTGGTATCGATGTGCAGCTACCCAATTTACACTACGCCACTCTCGCCGCCTGCCCTAGTTTTGTTGGCAAGTTGCAGTCTATGGACGAAGCTTCGGCGTTGGCTGTAAATGGGGTGCAACGCGTTATCGCCTTGCCTGCGTCAGCTCAAGAAAGCGCCGATGTTCAGTCTATTGTTGCCATGCCAGATGCCGTAGCTGTGGTTGCAACTAGCTATTGGCAAGCCAAAAAAGGCCTAGCAGCATTAAAGCCGTTGTTTACTGATGGCGGTGTTGCATCGGTAAACGACAAAAGTATAAGTGATGATCTGGCGTCTGCGCTTGACCAATCCGGCGCGGTTATGCGCAGTGATGGCAATGCAGCGCAGGCGATAGATTCAGCAGCGCAGGTAATTCAGGCCGACTATCAAAACCCGTTTCTAGCGCATTTTTGTATGGAGCCCATGAACTGCACGGCTCACTATATCATTGGTCCTGGCGGCGATAGTTTGCAAATCTGGGCTCCAACTCAGGGAGAGTCCCATGTGCTTGCGATCCTGCGCCAAGTGTTCGGCCTAACAGATGACCAAATCACTTTAACTACTACACTGCTTGGGGGCGGTTTCGGTCGCCGTTACGAGGCGGATTTTGTGTTGCAAGCCGCGCTTATTTCAAAAGCGGCTGGGGTACCTGTAAAACTCCTCTGGTCACGAGAAGAAGATGTTCAACATGACTACTACAGACCAACAAGTGCTTCACGATTTAAGGTTGGGATTAACGCTGAGGGTTTACCCATAAGCTGGGAAAATAACGTGGCCTGTTCATCAGTCGCCAAGCGTAATTTCGCGGCAGCACTGATCAATGGTAACGACCCTTTTTCAGTTGAAGGTGCAGTGAATATTCCTTACGCCATTGCTAACCAAATTGTCACCTTAACTGAATACGACAGTCATATCCCCTCTGGTAGCTGGCGCTCAGTGGGCAGTAGCCACAATGGTTTTTATGTCGAGTCCATGATGGATGAAGTGGCTGTTGCCACAGGCAAAGATCCTTTTGTTTTACGCCGGCAGCTGCTGCAGGCCAAGCCGCGGTTTCTAGCAGTGTTAGACCGGCTGGAAACCGAATCCGATTGGGCTTCTGCCCCAGACTCGGGGCGCTTTAGGGGCATGGCCATCCACGAATGTTTTGCCAGTATCGTTGGCGAAGTCGCTGAAATTTCTATTTCAGAAACCGGGACTATCACTGTGCACAAAATGACCTGCGTGGTCGATTGCGGCCAGGTTGTAAACCCAGGCATTATTGAGTCACAAATGGAAAGCTCAATGATTGATGGTTTGACCGCGGCCTTATGGGGAGGCGTCAAGATTGAAAACGGACGGGTTGCCCAGTCTAATTTTCATGACTATCGACTGATGAAGCTTGCCGAGGTGCCGAGGATGAGTGTTCACATTATTCAAAGCAATGAAGCGCCTGGCGGCGTCGGCGAGCCCGGCGTGCCGCCGAGCATGCCAGCACTGGCAAACGCCGTGTTCGCAGCCACCGGGAAGCGGGTAAGAACACTGCCTATCGAAGTGTGAGCGACTCGTTTACCGAACTGGCTCTAGGTTTTACAGCATTGTTGTGAAGCCGCTTTTTGTTAGCTAGTAGTGTTGCTAACCAGAAGTGTTGCTAACCAGAAGTGTTGCGAGCCAGTAGTGCTGCCGAAGTTTAGGCAGCAGGGCCGCTCGCTTTTAACGCAGCTAACAGACCGGTTATTAACAGCAAACCGTCTGCTAAGAGCAATCACCAGCTAATAGTAAAATACCAGCTAATAGTAAAATACCTGCTAATAGTGAAATACCTCAGGCAGGCTCCCTTGGGCCTGCTGGTTAAATTAAGCAACCTCATTACTAATTGCCTTATTTGGGTATACTAGTCGGCAAACTGATTACTCATTCAAACCTGTGGAGAATTATCCATGCCTAGGTCAAACCTAATCTTTGCGGCTTCAGCTGTGTGTCTGCTCAGCGCCTGCGGCTCTGATGAGGGTACTCAAACTGCAACACTTGCATCGCGTGAAAAGGTATCCCCAGTCTCTTTTTCCTCCACCGTCGCAACCCCCGAGTTAGGGACTTTTGGAGTTGATCTGTCGCAGCAAGACCTTAGCGTGAAGCCGGGTGATGATTTCTATCGCTTTATGCATGGGCGATGGCTAGATGAGTATGAGCTACCGCCATCTCGGAGTAACCATGGCGCGCCCAATGAGGTGGTTGACCGATCAGACGCCCGAGTGCGGCAAATTATTGATGAACTGGTCTCCATAGAGCCGGCAGCCGGCTCTATGGAGCAAAAAATCTCAGACTACTATTTGAGTTTTATGGATACTGCGAAACTAGATGAACTGGGAATAAGCCCTCTGCGGCAGGGGTTAGACAGACTGCAGGCAATTCAATCACGCGCAGATCTAGTCATGGCATTTGGTCGCTCCGATCTGGATACGACACTCAGCCCCCTGCAATTTGGCGTTTCTATAGACCGCAGTAACCCGGACATTTATCAGGTAAGTGTTTCTTTGGGGGGACTAGGGATGCCTGACAGAGACTACTATCTGCAGGACAGCCAACAGTTCGTGACAGCCCGAGAAGAATACGCAGCGCATATAGCCCGTATGCTGGGTTTTGCCGATATCCCTGATGCCCAAGCTAAAGCCGCAGCAGTGCTTGCGCTAGAAACTCAAATTGCCACGCATCTGTGGCCGCGAGATCAACGACGCAATAGAGACTTAACCTACAACCCTATGACTTATGCAGATTTCAAGGCCGAGTATGTTGGTTTTGACTGGGATGGGTACTTTGCAGCCGCTGGGGTTAGCAATATTTCAGATATCGATGATCTCAACGTGTACTATCCTAGTGCCATGTCGCCCATTATCGAGCTGATTTCAAGTACTAACATTGATGTCTGGAAAAGCTACCTTACCTACCATCTAATTTCAAACAATGCTGGCCTGCTCTCTAGCGTTATCGACAATGAAAACTTCCATTTCTATTCGACCGTGTTAAACGGTGTGCCGCAACAAAGAGAGCGCTGGGAACGAGGGGTGTCTCGGGTAGGATCCATCAATAGCTTCGGTGAAAGTATCGGCCAGATTTACGTGGCGCGTCATTTTCCACCTGAAGCTAAAGCTGCGATGGACCAGCTAGTTGAAAACCTTCGCGTGGCGCTTAGTCAAAGCATCGATGAGATTGAGTGGTTGGGCGACGCCACCAAAGCGCAAGCAAGACTCAAGTTAGAATCATTTCGACCAAAAATTGCTTATCCTGATCAGTGGAAAGACCTGTCGGCTATCGAGATTTCACGGGATGATTTATTCGTGAATGCCAAAAATGTGCGGGAATTCAATCATCAAACTGAACTAGAACGAATAGGTCAAAAGACTGATCGAGAGGAATGGCGCCTGACGCCTCAGACCGTGAATGCCTATTACAATGCACAATTCAATGAAATCGTGTTCCCGGCCGCCATTTTGCAGTCGCCGTTCTTCGATCCTGCTGCAGACCCGGCTGTGAACTACGGCGCGATTGGCTCAATCATTGGTCATGAAATGGGCCACGGATTTGATGATCAAGGTTCAAAATCTGACTATCGAGGTATTCAGCAGAACTGGTGGAATGATGAAGACCGCGCTCGATTTGAAACACTTACCGCTGCGATTGCGCAGCAGTACAATCAGTATGAACCCATTCCTGGTTACAAAATAGACGGCAATTTTACTCTAGGTGAAAACATCGGTGACATTGGCGGGCTTTCAATCGCCTATCGAGCCTACAAAATTTCACTCAATGGGCAAGAGGCCCCAATTATAGATGGACTGACCGGCGATCAGCGTTTCTTCTTAGCTTTTGCTCAGCTTTACCGTGGAAAAATCCGCGATGACGCGCTAATCGCCAGGCTTAAAGCCGACCCCCATTCTCCTAGCGAGTTCCGCACAAACGGGGTGGTACGAAATTTTGAGGAATGGCATGAGGCCTTTGACGTGCAGCCAAGCGATGCGCTGTACTTGCCGCCCGAAGAACGAGTGCGAATTTGGTAGGGTTAGTCTGTTTAGTAGTTGGCGCGGCACCATGACCAAAGGCGTCAGTGACCAAAGTGGCCAAAGTGACCAAAGGGACCAAAGGGACCAAAGTGACCAGAGCAACTTGCTCCCGCTTTGTTGGTTTTTTTGGCCCTTGGCTATTTTCCAGCCCGAAGACTTTCCAATTCTTGCACGAGGTCTGACTCAGAAATGGGCCCCACCGATCTAAACAGTTCATGACCGAGATGATTCAGGACAAGAAGTGTAGGCATTGCAACTATTTCGTAATTCAAGGCGCTTGCCGCAAACTGGTCTGTATCTACTTTGATCACCAAGTAGTTCTCAAGCGCAGATTGGACGGCAGTAGAGTTCAAAGTTTGTTCTTCCAGCACTTTGCAAGCAATACACCATTGCGCAAAGAATTCGACGAATACCAACTGCGCACTTGCCTGCGCCGCTAACAGTGCTTCAGCAATTGGTTGAGGCACGGCGCCTCCGCTTGGTGTTACTTCTTCAATAGAACTGCTTCCTGCAGACAAACGAGGGACGTAGCCCAAGTCTGAAATGGCCTCATACATGTCTTCTAGTGAAGTGAGTGTTGCATCGTATTCAATAGTGAACGCATCTCTTTCGAGAATCATCTGCACTCTTTCTTCTGACTGAATTCCTGGCAACTCTGACAGAGCTGCTACCACGCTTTCGGGTCAGCTTAGTCAGGTGACTCCGCCACGACTCTTCATCATGCCTTCTACAAACAGGGTGACTGTCGATAATTCAGATGCAATCTCAGCCGCTTTCACTGAGAGAGTCAACGCGATGGTTATAGCTAGCACCGAAGCGAGGCTAACAAACTTGGCTAAAGTTTTGTTCATTGGTGGGCTCATTAAAGGCTTATGGGTTTAGATTCGAACAGGGCTTGATTCTGGCCGGTAAATCTAGCTTCGTGCTTAGCGTCAGAAAGAATAACACAGGGTTTATAGATGAAGCGAATAAGCTTCAAAACCAAATCTATTGAGTTATTTACAAACCCCAACCCTGCCGATAGTCTTATTGGTTTCTAGTCTATAAAATTGGTGGCAAAAATGACCCTTACTCGACGCGCGCTAATGAGTGCATGTACAGCCCTTGCCATTGGTACAACTGGGATTATGCATGCAGCCGAGGCGGCGCAGGGCCCCAGCAGTGTAAAACCTAAACGCTTGCGTCGAGGTATGACCATTGGCCTTGTAACCCCAGCCAGCAACGTGCCGGAAGACCAGGATCTTCAGGCGGCTATGGACCTGGTGAGATCCCTAGGCTTTATCGCAAAACCTGCGCCTAATTTGTTTAGCCGAACGCAATATCTAGCGGGCACTGACAAAGAACGTGCAGACGATCTCAATGGTATGTTCGCTGACCCCGAGGTTGATGCCATTTTCTGTGTCAGAGGTGGCTATGGTTCAGGCCGGTTATTGCGTTATCTCGACTATTCGGTGATCGCCGCAAATCCAAAAATAATAATGGGGTATAGCGATATCACCGCGCTTTTAAATGCCATCTATCTGCGTACTGGGATTATTACTTTTCACGGGCCTATCGCCGGTGGAAATTTTTCAGACTACACCTACGACCAATACCGCAAAGTTCTGCTCGAGCCAAGCGCAAGTGTTCGTATAGGTGAGCCGCCTCAATTCGAAACTCGCCCTGGCGTTGTCGATTGGGAAAACCGTTTGACGGCAATCGTGCCTGGCGTGGCAGAAGGGCACTTGATTGGTGGTAATTTGTCCTTGATGGTGACTCTGCTGGGCACTGAATTTGAGCCTCGGTTTGAGGGTGCAATTTTGTTTCTCGAAGACGTCTCAGAACCTCCATACAGCGTTGATCGCATGCTGACTCATCTATGGATGGCTGGGAAGCTGGAACAGCTTGCCGGAGTCGCCTTGGGGAAGTTCACCGAAGACAGCTACGACAGCAATACCTTCAGTATGGAACAAGTGCTGCGAGACCGGTTCGAACCTTTAGGCATTCCTACGTTGCGCGGTGTTATGATTGGCCATATCGAGGATAAAGCCGTAGTGCCGGTTGGTGTTCGAGCCAGACTCGACGTCGCTGCTGGCGCTTTAACTCTGCTCGAAATGGCGGTTAGCTGATTGAGTAAAACTCGCGCGAGTACTTTTCACTATTCCAACTCAGCGTTGGTAACAGATTTTTAGTCAGACCCAGCAAACATTTTGCAAGCAGTAGCTCGGCCGCTGAAATTCTAAAACGCGCGGGCTATGAAGTTTTAGAAGCCAACCACGGCGTCGATGCATTCGCCAGCTACAGGCAAACTCTGATGTCGATGCGGTGGTGTTAGATATCATCATGCCGGCGCAAGATGGTATCGAAACACTCGGCACCATAAAAAAACAGTTCCCAAAAGTGAAGCTGTTGATGGTGTCTGGTGGGGGAAAACTCAATTCCGCTCAGTATCTTACGATGGCATTAGTTTTAGGGGCGGACAGCGTCTTGGCTAAGCCGTTTAAACCTGAAGAGCTGCCGCTAGAGTTGGACAAGCTTCCGGATTAGCCCCAATCAATGAGCTAGGCTAACCTAAACCTTTCAGCTAACCCAAGCTATCGCGGCAAGCCAAACTAGCCCTTTGCCAAGAAAGAACAGAAACCCCCGCGATGCCAAGTTGCCGCGACACTCGAGCTCTAGCTGGAGCCTTACTAGATTGCTCTTCCATATTTTTTGTTAACATCTGAGTCTCCGATGAGATAGCGATACGCTAGATCATCGTCCGGTTTTAGGAAGACACGAGCGCCAATTAGTGACGCTAAACCATTTGCTTATATTGCACGAGTGTCCGCTCTTGAGGGCAGGCTTGCACCATGTTGTAGGAGGTAATTTTAGTTGTGCTGTTGCCACTTGCAGTAGCGCTGCTCAGGCTCTACAAACTATCAAGAAAAAGCCGCAAGATCTGCTAATCTGCAGTTTTTTGGGCCCCTACACTGGGAGCTCTCGACTTAATAAAAAGGACAAAGATCTACGCGCCACACACGCAGATACTTATCTGCGGCACACAGGCTTCGCTATTGGCAGTAGAGAAATGTATTCATAATGGGGCAGACGGTTATGTTACATCTTCTATCGGTACTGACGAACTCATCTTTGGTATCGAGACAATTATGGCGGGCAACCGGTTTACCGAATCCGCTAAAACCAATGAACTAGCTATCAACAAAGCAAAGGTCAAACGCAATATCGATTTTGTTCGCGCCTACCTGCTCGCTGAGAAGCTAAAAATAGTTGCCGAAGATGTAACGCAGCGATTTTCTCGCAAGGTAAATTACTATCCCGCTACGGGCAAAGTGAGAGTTAAAAAACTACGTTCTCTTTCCAATGAAGACATTGCCCAACGCGAAAAGCAGTTCATAAAAGGCGTTCAACTTGAACCAGTTGGCGGTGATGCGGAGTTGTTCTAAAGTTTAGTGTTTAGCACTATTGGAGCAGACTTGGTCTGAGGGTTGCCGGTTTCTAGTCGTCTTGCTTTAGGTCCTCGCGGAACTTAAGTAACTGAGTGGGATAATTTTGGCCGTCGCCATAGCTCAAAAATTTGCTATACCTTTTGTGGGTGCCAACAGTGCGTCTGGCATGTTTAATTGGGCACCAATATTGTTCTGTCCGCGCTATTACCTCCCTTGAGTAGGCAATGACGCCGTTGCCATAGCTGCAGTATAGGCAATTGAATTTTTCGATTCCGTTGAGGTAAGCCAATTGATGCCTGTCCAGTACAATATATTTGCCGCGGTTTACTCTGGTGATATCGTACAGCCTAAAACAAATATGCTGGTATAGGGTTATTGTTAGGTCAATAAACGCAATGGGTATGATCATGCCATAGATGAACGGGATGGAGATGGTAGTTCGTAGCCCAGATGACAGTAGCCATGGCAGAATTGCAACCTTGATGCTCTGATGAGCTTCTAGGACGGCCTGCTCGAATTCGATTTTCTTGCCTTTGAGCTTGTAGCTAAATTCTTCTTGCTGGGCTCTAAGCTCACTAAAAAGCTGAGTTTCTAGCTTTGCTATCTTATCAACCAGCTCGCTTACTCTCTCCCGCATGGGTCACCTCATTGCGTAATTCAGGCTCGTATAATCACAGGCTGAAAATGTCGTAGATTGACTACTTGGATGCTCTAGTTCTGACGGCAGTATAACCGAAAACCTCGTTGGATTTTCTGGCTTGGCCTATTTGTCACTTCAAGTGGGTTTTAAGCGCAAAAAATGCAATCAAGCAGGGGTTGATCTACTAAGTTCAGTAATATCTTACAATTTTCATATAAACATTAGATGTTTACACTTATAGTCATTTCCTAAGCAACATAGGAGATTACAGTGGCAAGAGTATTCACAATTCTAGCGACACTTGTTTTGTTAAACAGCTGCATCGGTTTAGATGCAGCAAACCAAATTCAAGGCTATTCCCTAAGCGGCGAGCCGTTAGTATCAGCACCCCCAAGTGTTGACGCGCTGCAAAAGTTAGCCGCAGCGAAAGCGGTCTTTGCCGCCAACCCCAAAGACGCAGATGCCATCATTTGGTTCGGCAGACGGACTGCTTACACCGGAGATTATTTGTCGTCTATAGACATATTTTCTGACGCAATAGCGCTATATCCCTCAGACCCACGCTTGTATCGGCATCGCGGCCATCGCTATATCTCTATTCGCGAATTCGCCAAAGCAGCAGCAGATTTGGAAACGGCGGCATCACTTATCCAGGGCAAAGCCAATGCAATAGAGCCAGACGGCTTGCCGAATGCACAGAATATCCCATTGACTACAACACACGGCAACATTTGGTACCATTTAGGTCTAACTTACTATTTGCTGCAAGATTGGCCCAACGCGCTGCGTGCCTTTGAACAAGGCTATGGGATAGGCGGCAATGACGACAACTTAGTTTCTACCGGACACTGGATATACATGATCCATCGGCGCATGGGCAATGCAGACGCGGCGGCGGCTGCGTTGGGTGAAATCAATGGTGATATGACAATTATCGAAAACATGAGCTATCACCAGTTGTGCTTGCTATATACAAACGAGATTTCTATTGACCAGATGATGGCGGCCAATGGCGATGACCCTTCCAATGCAGCTGTCGCCTACGGCATCGCTAATTATTACTACTACAACGGCGATCGCGAAAAATCTGATGCATTGTTGAATAGCATTTTGCAAGGCAGTAGCTGGGCCTCATTTGGCTATATTGCGGCGGAGGCTGATTTGGCAAACCCTAAGCGCTGAGCAAGGCGGTTTGCTTGGTTGTAGATAAGTTGGCCCAACATTCCTTTGTTTCCACCAAAGAGAAATTGAAACTAGGAGAGCTTCTAGAACGGGAGGTTATTTATCTGAGGCAGCGTTAGAGTATCCAACTAGAAGTCAACAAGCTGCCAATCGGCTAGAATGAACGACTCGACTATAGAACGGCATTTTAGCCCATACTTCAACTGTAGGAAAAATAATGTCCGAACCGGAAATCTCCTCGTTAATCCCGATTATCATCGCATTGGTTCTCTCGCTGACAACGCGCAATGTGATCGTTGGGTTGTTCTGCGGGCTGTTTTCTGGAGTGGTTATGTTGAACGGCCCTCAACCGTTTGCGGCACTTGGGATCCTCGTGAAATCCCATCTCATACCTGAACTCACCGACAGCTATAATGCCGGCGTACTGATTCTGCTGGCCTTTATCGGCGGCTTTGTTGCACTGGTAGAGAAAAGCGGTGGCGGCACCGCCTTTGCTGCAAAAATAAATCAATGGGTTAAGACCAAACGACAAGCACAGCTTGCTGCGTGGTTGGGAGGGCTGTCCATTTTCTTCTCCGACTTAGGCACCCCGCTAATAGTAGGGCCGGTGTTTAGACCGCTTATGGACCGTCTGAAAATATCCAGGCAGAAGCTTGCGTATATCATCGACTCCACGGCTTCGCCGGTCGCTATCCTAATTCCATTTATTGGATGGGGTGTTTACATCATGAGTCTGATCTATCAAGAATATGAAGCATTGGGAATTCAAGAGAGCGAATTCAGCGCATTTGTTAACACCATTCCGTTTCAGTTTTACGCTTGGCTGGCGGTCGGGATGGTGCCATTGCTCGCGCTGATAAATCTTGATTTCTCGGCCATGGCAATCGCTGAGAAAGCTAGCGCCAGCGGTGCGGTTTTAGCCAATGGAGAAGACAATGCCGATAGCAACGATCGAGCTGCGTTTAGTCATCCTAACGCCAAGCCTGTACTGGTGTGGGCACCACTTTTGGTGATGGCAGTGGTGCTGGGAATAATGCTGGTGCCACTAGGTTTTCCATTCGCTCAAGTATCGGGTCTCGATTTTAGGGCGGGGCTATCGACCGCCTATTTTTTCGCAGCGACAGTATTGATAGCGCTCATGTCTATCTACAGAGTGCGGGGTTTTTTGAGCAGCGTGGATATCTACCTGAAAGGCATTAGCTCAATGATGCAGGTCGCGATCACTTTATTATTGGCGTGGGCGCTTAGTGATATAGGCCGAGAATTAGGTGCGGCAGACTATATTGCTAGCGTCGCTAAAGCCGGGCTACCTATGTGGATGTTTCCTATGGTTAGCTTTTTGCTGGCAGGCATAATCTCATTTGCAACAGGCTCATCTTGGGGAACTTTCGCAATCATGTTGCCGCTGGTGATACCGACTGCGTTCGTATTAGATGCACCGATGTACGCCTGTATCGGCGCGGTGTTATCAGGCGGCCTGTGGGGAGATCACAGCTCGCCTATTTCTGAAACCACCATATTGGCGTCCACTGGCGCGAGCTGTGCGCAGATCGATCACTTTCGTACTCAACTACCCTATGCGCTATTCAACGGCGCAATTAGTTTATTGATGTTTGGCCTTGCAGGGTTAACTGGGTTTAGCGGATTGATTTTTTTGGCAGTGGCTATTCAAATAGCAGGACTTTTCGTGATTCAGAGAATGAGAGGTGGTGCAGGTGAAGTGGTAAAGGTGTCGTGGTAATTACTCTGACACTATTATATACCATATACCTATTCTCCCTGAGTAAGTCTAAGGTGTTGACTCAACACAGGGCGCTTTCAAAAGCTATTAAGACAAACTAGAAAATTGAAACTGTTTTAGTTGCTGACTTCGGGCTATTCGCATTCGCTTTTGCCCACTGTGTGAACATGAGTTGGCCAAATCCCATTTGCCGGCATAACACCGTACTAGAAGTCACCATTGAACGGCACTTTATGCATGAAATGGCTTCCTGCATCATCGATTGCATCTATGCACAATTCATATAGCACATTAATTCCGGCTAAATCGTTTATGGTGAGCGCTTCAGAGTCGATTAAGTTGAGTTGTGATGCCATGATTGAGGGCTGTTCATCTTCGTGGTCTAGGCCCAAGCAGTGGCCCCATTCGTGGCAAAGTATTTTACCTATGTTATCTGGGTCAATGTAGTCGCTGTTGAGCCAGATATCACAATCGACTAATTTGTAGGTTGTTTTTTCCCAGTAGCGTTTGGCACTGCCTAGGCTTGAAAACACTTCATCTGAATCAATGGATTCGGGCAATAAAGTTAACGCTTGAATGTTCTCCGGCGAGCAATAAATAGTTGGCTTACGGTCGAAACCAACGCCGTTTTGTTTGCCACCGTAGGAGTTCGCTATTGGAGTCATCGTGGCAATAACCGTGGGAATTAACTCAATAACAAAGTTTGGGCAGTTGCTGCTTGAGTACAATGTGACGTCGCTGTAACAGCGTTTTTCTGAAATTTCGAAACCTTGGCTGGGCGTGATTATATCCAACGCGTCTCCTATGAAAGCAGACAGGCAAATGATTAGCACGCGGAAATATACCTGGTTCACTCATTGGTAAAAAAAACTGACGTCAAAGCTAAGGGCTTGCCTCGGCTATTATCTATCGATCATTCTCGTCTTCATTTACAATTTTCATCTATTTCGAAAGAAAGCGAAGTATTTACCTTGCTAATAGCTCTTCTGATAAGTCTCTTAACGTTTAAAATGTCCGTGGCTCGGTAATCATCCCTAAAAATAATTGACCTCAAAAGTAGAATTTTCTCGTAAACTGAACGAAGGAGATTCTCCATGAAAAAATCACAATTCAGCGACAGCCAGATACTGGCGATATTGAAACAGGCCGAGTCAGGCACGCCGGTAGCGAATCTGTGCCGGGAGCACGGAATAAGCAGCGCATGCTTCTACCAGTGGCGCTCTAAATTCGGAGGTATGGATGCGTCGCTGATGAAACGGCTGAAGGAATTAGAAGATGAAAATCGGCGTCTGAAGAAGATGTATGCTGATGAAAGGCTCAAGGCCGAAATGGTTCAGGAGGCTTTGGCAAAAAAGTCGTAAGGCCATCTCGGCGCAAGGAGATGGCTCAGAAAGCCCTGTCAGCCTACGGGGGGAGTGTTCGCTTGGTATGTTTGGCTTTTGGCATCAGTGAGACCTGTTATCGCTACCAGCCACTGCTCTCTGATGAGAACGCCGAGATTGCAGACTGGTTAATTCGCCTGACACACAATCAAAAAGATTGGGGATTTGGCCTGTGTCGTGACTATCTGCGCAACGTGAAAAGATTTGACTGGAATCACAAACGCATCCGCCGTATTTACTACGAGCTTGAGCTAAATCTGCGCATAAAACCCAAACGGCGAATAGAGCGAGAAAAGCCGGTTCCATTGGCTGTCCCTGAAGCACCGAACGAGGTTTGGTCAATGGATTTCATGCATGATCAGTTAAGCGACAGTCGAACGATTAGACTTTTCAATGTGTTAGATGATTTTAATCGAGACGGTTTAGCGATTGAAGCGGACTTTTCTCTGCCAACTGGCCGAGTTATTCGGACATTGGATCAGATCATCAAATGGCGAGGCAAACCTAAAAGACTTGGTTGCGACAACGGGCCGGAATTTATTAGCCGGGAATTGAAAACGTGGACTGAGCAACAAGGTATTCAGCTTGACTTCATTCAACCTCGTAACCCGCAACAGAACGCTTACGTAGAACGATACAATCGTACCGTGCGTTACAGTTGGCTAAACCAATACCTGTTTAGCTCGATTAAGGAAGTGCAGGACTATGCTACACAGTGGCTATGGTTCTACAATAACGAACGGCCCAATAAGGCCAATGGTGGCTTACCACCGAAAAAAATGCTGACAACAGCATAACTTCTACTTTAGCGGTTAGTTAAAAAAGGGATGATTACCCAACGTTTCCAGCTGACTATTAATAATAGCCTGTCGATTGTCGGGACCTTGTAGTAGGTTGATCGAATTCTGGGTGTATTTCTTCTTCCTACACTCTGTCAGCAGCAACTTATTGACATTTTCTACAGAGTGCCTTAGCGTCTTCGGCAAAGACTGAGTATCGTGCATTTTGCCGATTTTTAGAGTTCATTTGTCAACACTTCGCCGATTTATATCTTACTAAAATATTCTCGAATTTGTTCTGCGCTTCCAGGCTCTCGTATAACTCTGCCACTAGCCTTGAGAAACTTGCATCGTTTGGCGAAATCCATTTGTTGTTCATTGATCACGTTCTTTACCGATGCCACTACATTCAAACCGGTAACATAGGATACGAATGATGCGACCTGATATTCAGTTTCAGCATCGTCTATCTGTCCTGGCCTAAACTTATCGCCGGCCATGTTTAACGTGAGTTCATCGACGGGAAGTTTGTTCAGTAATAGCAGTATTTCATCCGGTTTTTCTTTTACACTAATGCCAAGCCCAAAACCCTTGATTTTCAGTCGTGAAAGTACTTGCGTAATAGATTTGACTTCACCGACTATGACTCCCTCGTCTATCTCAAACTGAACATCACTGTTACCAAAATTAGACCGTTTAACAATTTCGTCTAAATAGTCTGGAGTGGAATTATCATGGAGCAATTCGCTGGTTAGTGGTATTTTTAAGCATGTTTTCTTTGCATTATCCCCGAATATTCCGCTAGAGGTTGGCGTGTAGCGCAGTAGTGTTGCAACTAAACCCTTCGCTATTCTAGGATGGTTTCTATTTTCTACCAGAGTGCTCATGCTGACTATCTGGCCGTCGTCCATGCGCCAGGCAAGGTTTGCTCTTACCCAATAATTGCTATCGCTTGAGTCTGTACCAAGGCTCAACTCTGGTTCAAAAACTATTTGAGGCCCAAAGTCCGAAATTGGTTGAATGACCGCACTTAATGTCTTCGTGAATGTTTTGGCGTCAATCAGAGGCTGCAGTATGCCTTCTACTTGCCCGATAGCGAAAGGCTTTGTTATTGCGGCAATCACGTCAAGCTGATTTTGCCGCGCTCCTTCGCTGACAGCAGAGAGGGTCCTCTTGTCTAACCCGCTCATTAGAACAATTTTGGACTTACATTCGGCCTGAGCCAAGCCGAGAATGACTTCAACACCGTCGATTCCTGGCATTTGGAGATCCAAGAAAATAACGTCGGCCTTATACGCCATTAGCGCATTACCGACTTGATTTCCATCTTCGATGCACATAACTTCGCAACCCATTTTTCCGATTATTCGTTTGAGAATATTTGAAATACGAGCGTCGTCATCGACTACGAGAATTTTCAGGTCTTTTGTC
>JBLGBD010000006.1:0-55825 GCA_047617585.1 Pseudohongiellaceae bacterium
GCCTTCGGCCCTGGGGGCTCCCCTCCCTCCTTAAAAAGCCCTGAAACGCGGTCTTTTTACTGCATTCGGCGTGCGGCTTTAATGTGGTTTCCGCTAACTGCCCGCATCTCGACTGACGTAGTACTTAACGACGATATCTGTGGCTTCGACGCTGCTTAGCTCAATTAGCAGCGTGGCGGATAGCGAATAGTGAATAGCGAAAACGCTCACTAGGAACTGCCAGCCCAGTGCGGTCCTGCCGACTTTGCTCAGCCTTCAAATACATCTTAGCTGATAGTAATGCAGTGCAGCGCTTCAGAGCTCCGCCGCCACTCGAGTGCCTTGGTCAATTGCTCTTTTTGCATCTAGCTCGCTTGCTACATCCGCCCCGCCAATCAGTTGATGCGGTTTGGTTAAGCCATCTAGCAATTCCCGCAGCGGGTCTTGGCCGGCGCAGGTTACGATGCTATCTACTTTCAAGAGTCGTGGTTCGTCGCCAACTAAAAGGTGCAGGCCTTCATCATCGATACGATGATATTGACAGCCAGAAAGCATTTTGACTCCGCGCTTGATAAGCCCTAAGCGATGAATCCAACCCGTTGTTTTTCCCAAGTTCTTGCCTAAGCCTTCAGCCTTGCGCTGGCATAAATAGATAGTTCGTCCTGACGCTTCCACCGAGCTTACAACGCCTTCAATGCCACCACGAGCCTCTAAAGACATATCAATGCCCCATTCTTTCATGAAGGTCGGGATGTGTTGGCTGCTAGATTCCTTGCCGTGGGACAGTAACTCAGCGACGTCAAAGCCTATACCTCCGGCCCCGATTATGGCAACCGAGGAGCCTACTTCGACATTGCCACTAACGACATCTGTATAGCTCACCACACTGCTATGTTCGATGCCATCAATGGGCGGGGTTCTTGGCTTGATACCAGTCGCTATTAAAACCTCATCGAAGTCAGACTGATTTAAGAAATCGGAACTCACTCGGGTGCCTAGCTGCACCTCAACCCCTAGACGCTTAAGCTCGTTTTCAAAGTAGCGCAGGGTTTCGAAAAACTCTTCCTTGCCGGGGATTTTCTTAGCCAAGTTAAACTGTCCGCCAATGGCAGCAGCCGAGTCGAATAGGGTGACCCTATGGCCTCTACTGGCGGCAGTGACGGCAGCGGCAAGTCCGGCTGGGCCCGCACCAATCACGGCGATCTGTTTTTGCACTGCCGCAGGTTTAATCACTAACTCGGTTTCATGACAGGCGCGAGGATTAACCAGACAGCTGGTTAGTTGGCCGCTAAAGATATGATCCAGACAAGCCTGGTTACAGCCAATGCAGGTGTTAATTAGCTCGGCTTGACCGGCCTGAGCCTTGTTGACGAAGTCAGCGTCGGCGAGGAGTGGTCTAGCCATGGAAACCATGTCGGCATCGCCGCGAGCGAGTATTGCTTCGGCCGTGTCCGGGGCGTTGATTCGGTTAGAAGCTATCACCGGCACCGAAAGTTTGTCGCGAAACTTTGCCGTCACCCAGGAAAATGCGGCGCGGGGCACTTTTGTAGCAATAGTAGGAATAGTGGCCTCATGCCATCCGATGCCGGTGTTCATGATTGTGACCCCGGCAGCACACAGTGCTTGGCCAAGTTCGACTATCTCGTCGAAGGAACTGCCGCCTTCAACTAGGTCTAGCATTGAAAGCCGGAAGATAATGATGAAATTTTCGCCGACTCGGGCGCGCACCTGCTTAACTATTTCCAAGGGCAGGCGCATGCGGTTAGCATAGCTGCCTCCCCACTGATCGCTGCGCTTGTTGGTTCTTTGGGCGATGAACTCATTGATAAAATAGCCTTCAGAGCCCATGATTTCGACGCCGTCATAGCCAGCTTGCTGACAAAATTGAGCGAAGTCTGCGAAGTTTTGTATCTCTTGCAGTATCTGTGCTTCGGTGGCCTCGTTGGGCACAAAGCGGTTAATGGGCGCTTTAATAGGCGATGGCGCAATCAGGTTTTCGGTGCGCGAATAGCGACCGGTATGGAGGATTTGGAGGCATATTTTGCCGCCTGCGTTGTGCACTGCTGTCGTAATAAGTTGGTGATTCTCAACTTGGCCAGGTTGCTTGAATAGGGGCACTGCGCCAGTGGGGAGACAGGTTTCACTCGGCATAAAGCCGCCAGTAACAATGAGAGCAACACCACCGGCGGCGCGGTCGGCATAAAATGCCGCCATGCGTTCATGGCTATTGGGAATGTCTTCCAGGCCTGTATGCATAGACCCCATCAGCACCCGGTTCTTGAGTGTGGTGAAGCCTAGATCAAGGGGTTGAAATAGATGTGGGTAGGGTGTTGAGGCGTGAGCTGCGGCATTGGTCATGGTAGTGGTTCTGCTCGGAGTTTATGATGAGCCAATGATACCCCGCAACGCCTCACTATTGAGAAGTTCTATCTCTCGATTTTTGACTTCAATAAAACCCTTTTTATGAAGGCTGGTGAAAATGCGGCTGATGGTTTCCACTGTCAGGCCAAGGTACTCGGCGATATCGGTCCGCGTCATTGGCAAATGAAAGCGCGTCGCTGAAAGACCAACCTTGGAATATCTTGCTGCCAAACTAAGTAGGAATGACGCTGTCCTCTCCTCGGCGCTGTAGCTACTTAGAATCGTGTGGATCTGCTGATCTTTGGCTATTTCATTAGCCATAATGGCAAAAAAGTGATGCTGCAGGCTGGGTAATTCATGGCTTAGCTTTTCCAGCTGAGTGAATGGAATTTCGCAAATAGAAGAGTGCTCCATAGACTGAGTTGAATTTGCATAGTGTTCGCTGGCGATGCCGTCCATGCCGATAATCTCGCCGGGGAGGTAAAACCCGGTGACTCGACCAGAGCCATTGCCTGAAACTATGTAAGACTTAAACGAGCCGGATCTAACCGCGTAAACCGATTTGAATTCATCATTTTGGCGGTACAGATGATCGCCCTTTTTGTAGGGGCGATTGCGCTCAACTATTTCGTCGAGCTGATGAATTTCGTTCTTGTCCAGGCCGATTGGTAGGCATAATTCATTGAGACGACAGCTGCCGCATGACACAGTTGAATTATGAGGGCAGATTTTGACCACCACAGAGCTTGATTTGGCAGGAATAAGGCCATCATGCGGGAATTCTAATACTTTTCCAGTGTCAGATGAGCTCATTCGCTTCTCCGGAAGTTGCAGGCGTAAATTGTGCCAATAAACGGATCATCTCACAATCTCTGTCACTATTTGCTACAAACCTATTTTGTCGCCTAACTTTTTGATTCGTTTGATCTATTTTAATTATTCCAAAATCCCCCAGCAACTAATAGCAACTGCAGGCTTTGTTGATCCAGATTAACGCATCTGTCATAAGGTTTACATACTATAGTCACTCTTTTGCTACCGTGAGGGTTTTGCTGATGTTGACACTTAAAAAGATTATTGTGGTGATCGAGCCCGATCAAGATGAGCAGCCGGCGTTAGAGAAAGCTACGGAGTTGGCTAATTGCGAAGACTGTGAGCTTGAATTGGCGCTTGCGGATTACAACCCATTTTTAGAAGACGGTTACTTTTATGAGCCTAAGCTCGCCCAGCAGATGCGGCGAGAGCACGGCGAAGCTAGGCTGGAGCAGCTGGAAGCTCTGGCGCAGCCGCTGCGCGATCAGGGGCTATGTGTAACCGCTTGGACTAGTTGGAGTAATCCACCTCACAGTGAAATTGTAGCCAGAGCCAAAGAAATTGAAGCCGCTATGGTTATCAAAGCCACCAAAAAGCACAGCCGTTTAGCCAGATATTTTATGTCTAATGAGGACTGGGAATTGGTTCGTTATTGTCCGGTGCCACTGCTGTTGGTTAAAGATAAGCCGTGGAGTGCGAATCCGCGACTAGTGGCGGCAGTTGATCCTGAACAGCTCAGGAATAAGCCCGCTGATTTAGACAATAAGATACTGTCCGCCAGCCTCGAATTTGCTCGGTTAACAGGGGGTAGTGTTGATCTGTACCATTCCAGTTGGAAGCCGCCGATGGCAAATTTGTATCCATTGGATGTTGAGGGCGCAAGGGTGAACCAAGCCATGGCAGAGTTAGCTCAGGCCCATGGCATCCCTCCCGAGCGCCGTCACTGTATCGATGAAAATATACATCTGAGCTTACCCCGTTTAACCCAGGAATCAGGAGTAAGCATTGTAGTGATGGGCGCTATTTCCCGTTCGCGGCTGGACAGGATTCTAATCGGAAACACCGCAGAAAAACTCCTCGATGAGTTAAGATGCGATGTTTTGATTATCAAGCCAGATACTATGCCGATGTTAAGCCAAGTGTTGGTGTAGCGGCCTAGCTAGGCCTCGCTGACATGCACAGTTAAGACGTCGCATGTAGCGCCATGTAGAACTTTTATCGCAGTTGAGCCTAAGAGTATTTTCCAGCCGCGGTGGCCGTGGCTGCCGATAACTATGGCATCGGCATTAATTTCTTTGGCTAGGTTTCTTATCTCAGCCCCTGGCGAGCCAAGAATGGTGTGAGCCTTGTCTGAACTGATACCTAATTTCTCACTCAGCTCAGCGACGCGCTGCTCGGCAAACTTGATTGCCTCTTGCTGTAACTCGTTCACATTGAACGCATAAATATCCATGCTATAGGCGGCAGCAACGGGTTCAACGACATGAACAAGGCTAAGTTTAGACTTGTCATTGGCAGCCATTCGAATGGCCTGATTTACTATCGCTTGGGTATCGTTAGATAGATCAATTGCAACTAGAATATTCTCGTACATTGTCGTTACCTCTTATTGTTTGAAGATATCAACTCAGCTAAACACACGCTTGAATAAGTCTATTGAACATTGTTCTGGCTTGAGCGCGCTTGACTTAAGTCAACCCCAAGAACAACTACGGGTTAGTGCTGTTCTAATGGGTTGCCGCAGAATTTGCAAAATCCAGCGTCAAGATCATGGCCCGTGGCGTTGCAGCTAACGCATTCCTTGTCACTGGTCTTAGGCGCAGAGTTTTTATTTTGCATCTGCTGCATTAGCTCCGCACCAATTATTCCCGTGGGTACGGCTATGATGGCGTAACCACAAATCATTGCAATACCGGCGATAAACTGCCCGAAAGGCGTTTGCGGTGTTATATCGCCATAACCAACGGTCGTGATGGTGACGATAGCCCAATACACCGAAGTAGGAATATCGGTAAAACCATTTTCAGGCCCCTCGATAACAAACATCAAGGCGCCAAATATGATGACCAGGGTCATCACCGAGAAAAGAAAGACTTCAATCTTGCGTCTTGCTTGCAGCAGGGCTGAAAACAATAGATTGGCTTCGCCCATGTATCTAAATAGTTTTAATATCCGAAAAATCCGCAGTACTCGCATGATGCGGATGACTATCAAATAGATCGCGGACGGAAAAAGGAAGGCGATGTAAGTCGGCAAAATAGAGAGTAAATCGACAACCCCATAGAAACTAAAAATATAGCGTCTAGGGTGGGGTGAGCTGTAGAGCCTCAGGCCATACTCGACAGTGAACAGCGCAGTAAAAAGCCACTCTAGTCTGAATAATAGCAAGCCGTGAGACTGATGAATGGGGGCGACTGAATCAAGCAAAACGGCCGCAACGCTCAATAAGATGCAGCAGATCAACACGATGTCGAACAGCTTTCCTTGCGCCGTTTCGTAGCCAAAAATAACGTCGTAGATGGCTTTTTTCAATGGTGTATTGGTAGTGCTCATAGGATCAGTTATGCGGGTAGTCGCTGCATTTTGCAAGCTATCTATCTTGGCCGGACAAAACTATGCCTGTTTTAACGCGCAGATGTCTTTGTCACTAGAACATCGCAGGGGCAGGTTTCCAGAATTTTCTCTGCTGTGTTGCCTACAATAGCTCGTTCCAAAGCGTTTCTTGAGAGGGCTCCGATCACTAGTAAATTGGCTTGTGTTTGCTTCAAAAGGTGAAGCAGAGAGGGGACCAACTCGCCTTTGCTCAGGTGGACATTGCTTCGGTTAAACCCATAGCCTATAAGCAGCTCGTTTAGCTTCACCTGATGTTGCTGCTTGATTCTCGCGATGTGTTCAGCAGACTCTCCGGCGAGAGGAAACAAGGCGCTTTCAAAGGGAAAGTAAGAGTGAAAAACATGAGGGGTCTGCGCTAGCTGATGAGCGAGTGCCTGCGCGGTCTCGAGCAGGCGTTTATCTAAGGCTGATTGCTCAGCTTTGACGTGCATTGGGTCTACCGCGGTAACTATTGCGCCATTGGGCTTCCACGTGTAGGGCTTTACCATCAGCAGTGGGATCTGACATTTCCGTATCAATCGCCAATCGGTATTAGTCACTAAGAGTCGGTCAATAGCGCCGTGATGGTGAGTGCTTTTCATCACCAAGTCATAGTCGCCAGACTTCGCTTTTTCGATAATGGCCTCGGCTAAGTTGTGACTGTCATTAAATTCTGTTGTGGTTTCGATCCCAGCATCGGTCATCTGGGCTGATACGCTGCGCAGGGTTTCGCGGTAGTGTTGTTCAAACAGCCTCTGCTGAGTTTCAAAAAACTTGCCGTCGATGCCTTCGTAAACATAGGAATTCTTGGCGAGAGTGTTGGCATGGTTGATAAACAAGGTGACTTTCACATTAGTTAGCTTGGCAATGGCGACAGCTCTCTCAACAACGAAGTCTCGCTCTACAGTTGGATCTACAACAACAAGAATTGAGCTTAGTTTGGTCATATTTTGCTCCCATAAATAGTCTGAAAAGAGGCTTGCAGGCATCGCTGTAACCCATACTCAGAGTGTGTGATATCTACCATGAAGGGGCTTGACTTAAGTCAATACACGCACATCTAAGCCGTAGATACTGCGGTTAGAGTTTGCAGATGCAGTAAACGCTAATAGAGGTTGTTGAATGAAATTATTAGGACTAGGAATTGCTTGTGCTGTGACAGCACTCTCATGTGGGTCGGTAAACCAGCAGGCCTCTCGACGGGCCCAGACCACTGCGCCTTTTACCCCGGATGTGAGCATTAACGAAGTAATGGTTGCCCAGATAGATCACGCGGCGCATTTTATTTGGGATGCCGCTAACCCTGACAATATTACAAGCGACATCAACTGGCTGGAGGTAGAACACCATTCAATTCAACTGCTGTCAAGCCGCAGTGCCATGACTATGGGAGGTGCGGGAGTCAATGACGCGATGTGGGTAGTGCAGAGATCTTGGCGTGGTTTTGTGGATCAAATGAACACCGCATCGATGCAGGCAATGGCCGCGGCCAAGGCGAAGAATTTGACTGAGCTAGGGTTAGCAGGGGATCGATTGGTCGAGTCTTGCGAAGGCTGCCATCGTCAATATAAACCCTCTGTTCCAACAGAGGGGCTAATGCACCCACACTAGGTGGGTGCGCTAGGCCTAGCTTGCGCCCTTGATCATGTTGCGGGCGATAATAATTTGCTGTATCTGACTGGTGCCTTCATACAGCCTGAAAAGTCTAACATCGCGGTAAAAACGCTCAACGGCATATTCAGAAATATAGCCTGCGCCGCCGTGAATTTGCACGGCTCGGTCGGCAACCCGGCCCACCATTTCAGTTGCAAACAGTTTGCAGGCCGATGATTCGGTGCTGATGTTTTTCTTCTCATCGCGCATTCTGGCGGTTTCCATGGTCATGCATTTCGCCGCGAACATTTCGGTTTGTGAATCAGCTAGCATCGCTTGAATCAACTGCTGTTCTGCCAGTGGCTTGCCGAACTGCTTACGCTGCATGGCATAGTCTAAAGCATCCTTTATGAGTCGCTCGGCGACCCCGACACTGACCCCTGAAATATGCAGGCGTCCTCTATCGAGTACTTTCATGGCGGTAATGAAACCTTCGCCTTCCTCGCCAATAATATTCTCAGCAGGAACTTTGCAGTCCTCAAAGATTACGTCACAAGTCATCGAGCCGGCTTGGCCCATTTTCTTGTCAATTGCACCCAGAGTAATACCTGGTGTGCCGCGCTCTACGATAAACGAGGAAATGCCGCGAGCGCCTTTAATGTCTGGGTTCGTTCTAGCCATTACATTGAAGGTATCGGCTATGGGAGCGTTGGTGATATAGCGCTTGGTGCCATTAATAATGTAATGGCCGTCTTCCAGCCGTGCAGTGGTTTTTAAAGACGCAGCATCCGAGCCAGCATCGGGTTCTGTCAGGCAAAAGCAGCTAATCCATTCGCCGCTGGCGTACTTTGGTAGGTATTTTTGCTTTTGCGCTTCGGTGCCATTGAACACGATCGCGGCAGAGCCAATGCCGTTGTTGGTGCCCATAACGGAGCGGAAAGCCGGGGAGGTGCGGCCCAAGGCTATGGCCACGAGAATTTCTTCTTCCATGGTAAGGCCTAAACCGCCGTACTCTTCAGGAATTGTCAGGCCAAATAAGCCCAAGGCTTTCATTTCCTCAAGAATGTCATCAGGCAGTTTCGCTTCCTCCGCGAGCTTTTGTTCAGCGGGGACTAAACGCTCTCTTACGAAGCGCTCAATCATGTCAACTAACTGGCTAATTGTTTCTTGGTCTCTAATCATCACTCTCTCCCAAAATAGAGCCGTAAAACTACCACAAGACTTATCGCGATGCGACTACAGACGCCGAAAATAGGGGCGTTGCTGTCAATTCCCCCTCCCCTAACCCTATGCTAGAATAACCGCCCGATTGCTGTGGCTCGCGCCTGATTTGACTGCAATCATGCTGACAGAATTTAGAGTCATAGGGATACAGCACCCTGATTAGGGTCGACTGCTGCGCTGGCTATTTAAGGCGCAGTATCATGTCGAATACACACTATCAATTGGGCTATGATCAGTCGTCTGCCCGACCAAGTCATTTATCAATCACAAAGAGAGAATTTAATGTCTACTACTTCATTGACCGACGCCTTTATTTACGATGGCGGTCGCTCCGCATTTGGTCGCCATGGCGGCGCTCTAGCTCCCGTGAGGCCTGATGATTTGCTGGCCCACGTGATTAAAACCGTAGTTGAGCGCAACGCATTTTCCTCTCAATGCTATGAAGATGTGATTATGGGCAACACCAATGGTGCCGGTGAGGACTGCCGCAATGTGGCAAGATTTTCTCTGCTACGTGCTGGCATGCCTGTAGAGGTGGCTGGATTGACCGTCAATCGCCTATGTGGTTCTGGTTTGGCGGCGACTCTAGATGCTGCCAGAGGCGTTAAAGTTGGCGAGGGTGAGCTTTTTCTTGCGGGGGGCGTCGAGTCTATGAGCCGGGCTCCGATTGTTATGTCAAAAGCTCAATCGGCCTATGATCGTGGCCAAGTGATTGCAGATAGCACCCTCGGTGCTAGATTTACTAACCCAGCATTCGCCGCGGCTTTTGGAGACGATACCATGCCTCAAACAGCGGATAACATCGCCAAGGATGCAGGGATTAGTCGAGAACAGAGTGATGTGTTCGCCGCGGCGTCACAGGCAAAATATGAAGCCGCCAGAGCGGATGGTTTTTTCAAAGACGAGATAGTGCCAATCGAAGTGCCTCAGGGCCGCAAGCAGCCGCCAATCGTTGTCGATGCCGACGAGCATCCTCGGCCCCAGTCCACGCTAGACGCCCTCACTGGATTGAGACCACTGTTTGATGGCGGTGTCGTGACTGCTGGTAATGCCTCAGGTATTAACGACGGTGCTGCGGCATTAATTGTTGGCAATCGTTCAATCGGGGAAAGGTTCCAAGTGGCGCCTAGAGTGAAAATTGTCGCTGGCGCTGTGGCCGGTGTAGAGCCAAGGGTTATGGGGTTTGGGCCTGTTTTTGCAATTCGCAAAGCCTTAACAAGAGCCGGCCTTACCCTTGGGGATATGGACATTATTGAAATTAATGAAGCTTTTTCAGCGCAGGTTCTTGGCTGTTTAAAAATGTTAGATATCGACTTTGCCGATTCACGCGTTAACCCAAAT
Source organism: Pseudohongiellaceae bacterium (assembly GCA_047617585.1). Taxonomy (GTDB): domain Bacteria; phylum Pseudomonadota; class Gammaproteobacteria; order Pseudomonadales; family Pseudohongiellaceae; genus UBA9145. The sequence goes on from JBLGBD010000006.1 coordinate 9,904, forward strand.
GGTGGCGCGATTGCGATAGGTCATCCGCTAGGGGCATCTGGTGCCCGGATTGTCATCTCGACAATGCGTCAGATGGAGCGAACGGGGGCTAAATACGCAGTAGTAAGTCTCTGTATTGGTTTAGGGCAGGGGGTCGCGGCAATATTGGAGCGAGTCTCGGACTAGCGCAGGCATTTGCAGAGCGCTGCAGAGCTATGGAAACACTTTATTTAACGCAAACACTTTATTTAACGCAAACAATGAATTCAATGCACACATGTATTTAACTAAGAAGGAAACACTATGTCTGAGGTAGTTAGCTATCAACTGATCGATAATATTGGCGTAATAAGCGTCGACAGTCCTCCCGTAAATGCGTTGGCGCAGGTTGTCCGAGAAGGCATTCTTAAAGCCGTGACCGAAGCGCAGAGCGATGCCAGCGAAGCTATTGTGCTGCGCTGTGAAGGCCGCACGTTTATTGCTGGGGCAGATATTACTGAGTTTGGCAAACCACCAATGGCGCCGGGCTTACCAGAAGTTTTAAGTGCAATTGAAAACAGCTCTAAACCAGTAGTCGCGGCGATTCACGGCACGGCGTTGGGCGGGGGCTTTGAAGTGTCGTTAGCCTGTCACTATCGCTGCGCCATTGGCTCAGCCAAAGTAGGTTTGCCGGAAGTAAAGCTGGGGCTTCTGCCTGGTGCGGGCGGTACACAACGAGTGCCTCGTATCGCTGGGGTTAAAGCAGCATTGGAGATGATCACAAGCGGCAATCCAATCGCAGCTAACACCGCCAAGGACATGGGCCTTATTGATGAGGTTATTCAAGGCGACGATTTAAAGTCCGGCGCGATTCAATACGCAAAAGATTTGGTGGCCGCCGGCGCGCCACTAAAGCGCATCCGGGATATCACCATAGACCCTGCCAGTGTTGAACCTGGGTTCTTTGAAGGGGCGAGAAAAAAATTGGCGGCGCGAGCCAGAGGCGCCATTGCGCCCGACAAGATTGTGTCCTGTATCGAGGCGGCAGTGAAGTTGCCAATGGATGAAGGCTTGGCCCGCGAACGGGAACTTTTTACTGAGCTGGTGACCTCACCAGAATCAGCAGCAATGCGACATATTTTCTTCGCCGAGCGGCAGGCCGCCAAGATTAAAGATTTACCGACAGATACTGGACTTCGAGCCATTAACAAAGTTGCCATTATAGGTGGCGGCACTATGGGCGGCGGCATTGCCATGTGCTTTGCAAATGTCGGTATTCCTGTAGTTATGGTTGAGGTGAATGATGAGGCGCTGCAGCGAGGCCTTGCTATTATCAAAAAGAATTACACAATCACTGTGCAAAAAGGCAAGTTAGCCGAAGACCAAATGGCAGGCTTGTTAGAGTTGATTACCGGGACTACTGACTATAAAGACATCAGCGATGTGGATCTCGTTATCGAAGCCGTGTTTGAAAATCTCGAACTAAAGAAAGAGATTTTTGCGAAGTTAGACGGTGTATGTAAGCCTGGCGCGATTTTAGCCAGTAACACCTCCTATCAGGATATTGACGCGATTGCGGCAGCCACTAGCCGGCCACAAGATGTCCTAGGCCTGCACTTCTTTAGCCCCGCCAATGTGATGAAACTGTTAGAGATCGTTCGCGGTGAGAAAACTGCCGACGATGTGCTGGCAACGTCAATGGTCATAGGCAAGAAAATTGGCAAAGTGTGTGCTTTGTCCCGCGTATGTTACGGCTTTATTGGCAATCGCATGTTGGCGGGTTACGGCCGAGAAGCGCAGATGCTGCTTATGGATGGCTGCACTCCGCAGCAAGTCGACTCGTCACTGGAAAACTTTGGCATGGCCATGGGGCCTCTTGCCATGGGTGATCTTGCAGGCCTAGATGTGGGCTACAAAGCCCGTCAGGCACGCACGGATTTACCCGACGATCCAAAACTCTATCGGATGGGCACTCTGCTTGTTGAAATGGATCGATTTGGCCAAAAGACTGGGGCAGGATTTTATAAGTATGATCCTCAAACCAGAGCCCGGCTGCCAGACCCAGAAGTGGAGGCCATGATTATTGCTGAAGCTGAAAAGCTGGGCATCGAGCGCAGGTCTATTGATGATGACGAAATTTTGGCGCGCTGTTTATACCCTTTAATCAATGAAGGCGCTTTGATTCTTGAGGAAGGAATCGCCCAAAGGCCAAGCGATATCGATGTTGTGTATGTGTTTGGATATGCCTTTCCGGCGGCCAAAGGCGGCCCGATGCATTTCGCTGACAGTATCGGTCTGAAGAAAGTCTATGACAAGATTTGCGAGTTTAGAGATTGCTATGGCGAAGAATATTGGAAGCCAGCACCGTTGCTGAAGCAGCTCGCTGAATCTGGCAGTACGTTTGCCCAGTGGGACAAGCAGCGAGGCAACAGCTAATGATCGCCTATCAAACAGCGGCACCTGGCGCTCCTTTGGTTCGAGTTGAAACCGAGACGCCGGTGCCGCAGGGCTGTGAGGTCTTAGTCAAAGTGCTGGCCTGTGGCGTCTGCCACTCCGACATACATATTCACGAGGGCGCCTTTGAACTCGGTGGTGGCAAGAGACTAGAAGTCGGGCAAGAAGGTCATGTGTTAGGCCACGAAATCTATGGTGAAGTTGTGGCCATTGGCAGTGATGTTGACGGTGTTGCCATTGGTGATCGGGGGGTGGTTTATCCATGGATTGGCTGCGGCGGCTGCGCTGCCTGCAAGCGTGGTGATGAACATTTATGCACCCCAGGGCAGGCGCTGGGGATAGTGCGCTCTGGCGGGTTCGCAGAGTATGTAATTGTGCCCCACGGGCGCTACCTGTTTGACAAAGGCGATGTGGCAGATTCCTTAGCTGCAACTTATGCCTGTTCTGGTTTAACTGCCTACGGTGCGCTTAAAAAAGTGGGCAAATTAGCCCAAGGCGATGAGGTTGTAATCATCGGTGCCGGCGGGGTAGGCAGCATGGCGATTCAAATCGCCAAGGCGTCGGGTATAGATCCTATTGTGGTTGATATCGACGACGCTAAATTGCAAGCTGCGAGGGAGTTAGGAGTAACACGAACCTTTAATTCCTCCGATCCTAAAACGTCGAGAGAGTTAAAAAAATCAGTAGACGGTGCCTATGCAGCATTAGACTTCGTCGGTTCTGAAGCCTCAGTTAACTACGGTCTTTCCTGTTTACGCAAAGGCGGAATGTTAGTGGTGATTGGACTCTTCGGCGGCGCATTAACTATCCCCATTCCTTTTTTACCTATGAATGCGCGAATTATTCAAGGCAGCTATGTGGGTAGCCTGCAAGATATGGCAGAGCTTATGGCGCTAGTGAGAGAGGGTAAAATTGCCCCAATTGAAATCACCCAGCGGCCTTTATCTGAGGCGAGTCAAGCCCTGAGCGATCTAAAAGACGGTGTCGTTTCAGGCCGCCAGGTATTAGTTAACGGGTAAACACCTTCTAGAAATTATTTTGGAGAAGTCATTTGTCAACACTCAGTGAATTTCAGACCAGCACTCGAACTTGGCTCGAAGAAAATTGCCCCCCCTCTATGCGCACACCGATGGTTCAGGAAGAAATCGTTTGGGGCGGCAGCAATGAATCGTTCAAGAACCCTGAAAGTAAGCTGTGGCTTTTACGCATGGCTGCAAAGGGTTGGACCTGCCCCGCGTGGCCGAGTGAATATGGCGGTGGCGGTTTGAGTAAAGAGGAAGCCATCATTTTGAATCAGGAACTAGCGCGCATTAATGCCCGCCCTGCGATCACAAGTTTCGGCATTAGTATGCTAGGGCCAGTGTTGCTTGAGTATGCGAGTCATGAACAAAAAATGCGCTTTGTGCCTGATATTGTCAACGGCAAGACGCGCTGGTGTCAGGGCTACTCAGAGCCCGGTGCAGGCTCTGATCTCGCGAGTCTTGGCACTAAAGCGGAGCTCAATGGCGACTACTACACGATCAATGGTTCAAAAGTATGGACGTCTTACGCTGATAAAGCAGACTGGATATTCTGCTTAGTACGAACCGCCAGTGATGTGCCAAAACATTCAGGCATTAGTTTTATTCTATTCGATATGCAAAGCGAAGGAGTTTCGACTAAACCGATTCAGCTGATAAGCGGCTCCTCGCCATTTTGTGAGACATTTTTTGATGATGTAAAAGTGCCAGCTGCAAATTTAGTTGGTGAACTTAATGCTGGCTGGACTATCGCCAAACGTCTTCTGCAACATGAGCGCACCATGATATCCAGTTTTGGTTTAGCCAGCGGTCAATCTGATCGCGGCGGAACCACATCCACAGTCTCAAGTTTAGAAGGTGCGGCTATGCACTACCGCGGTGACGTTGGCAGAGTATCAGATCCGGTGCTGCGAGATGAGATTGCCAAGTTTAAAATTGACACCGAAGCCTTTGCCTTTACGTCTCAGCGTTCGATTGAGGAATCCAAGGCAGGGCAAGGGCCCAACGCGACTTCATCCATGCTGAAATATTACGGCTGTGAGCTTAACAAACGCCGCTATGAGCTTATGTTGAGGGCTATGGGCTCCCGCAGTCTAGGTTGGGAAGGCGAGGGGTTTGCTGACGATGAGCTGCAAATAACCCGTGAGTGGTTGAGGTCTAAGGCCAACTCAATCGAAGGTGGCACCGCTGAGGTGCAGCTAAATGTGATTGCTAAGCGTGTATTGGGCTTACCCGATATGTTGAGTATGTCAAAAAAGCCCTAGGCATCAATTGAATTTAGGAAATAGCAATGGCGTTAGTATTAAATCAAGACGAGCAGTTACTTAAAGATTCAGTCAGCGGCTTTTGTTTACACAGTGCGCCCATATCTGTGTTGCGAAAACTGCGTGACAGCAAAGACGAGACAGGTTTCGATAAGACTTTATGGCGGCAGATGGTTGAGCTTGGTTGGGCAGGCATGGCGATAGACGAAGCCTACGGCGGTTTCGGTTTTGGATACTCTGGCTTAGGTATCGTATTGGAGGAGACAGGTAAAAGTTTGCTTAGCTCGCCTTTAATAGCCTCGGTTCTGCTAGGGGCGACTGCGATTTCCAAGCTTGGCAGTGAAGAACAGAAACTGAGTTTGCTGCCACAGATAATCAGCGGTGAGTTGTTGCTGGCCATGGCCATCGACGAGCACGCCGTACACCAGCCTAGCTTAGTAAAAACCACCGCTAAAGCTGATGGCGATTGCTATATCCTCAACGGGCACAAAACTTTTGTTCTTGATGGTCATGTTGCTAACAAGATACTCGTCACGGCGAGAACTTCTGGAGATGTGAAAAGCCCTGCGGGTATCAGTTTATTTTTGGTAGATGCAGACGCCGAAGGCTTGGGCGTCACAAGAACTATGATGGTTGATTGCCGAAACGCGGCGAATATCACTCTGTCGAATGTAAGAGTGCCTGCTGCGGATATGCTAGGCCAGGTAGATAGTGCATTTGGTTTGTTGGAAGAAGTGCTCGATATCGCAAGGATTGGGTTAGCTGCGGAGATGTTGGGCAGCATGGCCGAGCTATTTGAGCGAACTTTAGACTATTTAAAGCAACGCGAGCAGTTTGGGGTATTAATCGGTTCATTTCAGGGTTTGCAGCATCGGGCAGCTGATATGTACAGCGAGATAGAGCTTTGCAAATCCACTGTGAGGGCGGCGCTTTCTGCACTGGATGATCCTGAGCAGTCAGTAAAACAACGAGCGATTATTGCAAGCGTAGCAAAAGCCAAGCTATCTGAGGTTTTTTGCAATGTCAGCAATGAAGGAATACAGCTCCATGGTGGTATTGGCATGACAGACGAGTTTGATATCGGTTTCTTTATCAAGCGCGCAAGAGTGGCCCAGCAATTTCTTGGCGATAGCAGTTTTCATCGCGATCGATATGCGACACTTATGGGCTTTTAAGGCAGCGATTGCTAGGCGAGAACTTGCGCGGGTATAGGTTATGAATGTATCGACCAGAGATTTCTATGAGATTGGCCAACAGGTTAATGATGAACCTTTGGTGTGTGTCTTTGAGAACTTTTTAACCGAGCAAGAAGTCGATCAACTGCTGTTAGCGGCAAAGCCTAAGCTGACTCCGGCCTTAGTAAGTTCGGCTGACAACGGTGTTGTCAGTGCAGGCAGGACTGGCAGCACATGCTGGGTTGGGCTAAACCAAAACGAGGTAATTTCCCAGCTTTCGCTTCGCGTGGCGGAGGTTGTTGGCATTCCTTTAGAAAACGCTGAGTCGCTGCAGGTCGTGCATTACGGTTCGTCGCAAGAATACGCGCCCCACTACGATGCCTGGGTAGCCGACTCCGATAGCGGTAAACGCTGCATGGCAAAAGGCGGTCAGCGGCTAGTGACCTGCCTGCTCTATCTCAATGATGTGGCGGCTGGCGGCGGGACTTCATTTCCGAAATTGGACATGGAGATTCGGGCCCTGAAAGGCAGAATGGTCATTTTCCACAATTGCTATCCCGGCCAAAATATTAGACATCCAAATAGTTTGCACGGCGGCATGCCGGTGCTTGAGGGCGAGAAGTGGGCCTGTAATTTTTGGTTTAGAGAGAACGTGCTTCAGTCGCCAGCGGCGGTTGCAGGCAACCAACCTAGGGGCGCAGCCCAAGCTAAATTCAGCCGTGTCATTTAAGGAGGCTGCGTGCCGTTAATAATCCTCGCTGCGGTGCTCGCCATTTTAGTGTACATACCCTCGGTTTGGGTGCGTCACATTATGTCCAAACACTCCAAGGAACTGGATCAGTTGCCGGGCACCGGCGGTGAGCTTGCAAGCCATCTTGTGAAGCGTTTCGGACTGAATGAAATCGAAGTGGAGGAAACCAATCCTTTTCAAGATCACTTTGACCCTGGCGCTAAAAAGGTCAGGCTTAGTCCGTCGAATTTCAATGGTAAATCCCTCACGGCAATCGCGGTGGCGGCCCATGAAGTTGGGCATGCTATGCAGTTTCACCGCCATGAGAAAATCTTCGAACTAAGAACGCGTTACCTGCCGTTGGCGAGTAAACTAAGTAAAGCAGGCATTGGGCTTATGTTTATTGTGCCGGTGCTGGGGTTTGTAATTCGAGCTCCTATTGTGCTTGGCAGCGTGATAGCAGTTAGTCTACTGCTGCAGTTAGCCGGCGCGCTGGCATATTTGATTATCTTGCCGGAGGAGTGGGACGCGAGTTTTAACAAAGCATTGCCAGTGTTAATTGAAGGTGATTATATCGATCAGTCGCAAATCCCAGCAGTGCGTCAAATTCTCAAAGCGGCAGCGCTAACCTATTTTGCCTCAGCCTTGGCTAGCGTTTTAAACATCGGTAGATGGCTTTTGCTATTGCGCCGATAAGTAGACACACTCACTTACATACTCGGACGGTAACGCATGGACGAATCCCTAAACATATTTGATGAGCCCCTTGAGCCCTGTGGCGAGGATCCAGTAACGGGTTATTACCGAGATGGTTGCTGCAATACCAGTGACGATGATTTCGCCTCCCATACGGTCTGTGTCGAGTTATCTCAGGAATTTCTCGAGTACACCCGGTTTCGCGGTAATGATCTGTCTACCCCTCGACCTGAATACGGCTTTCCTGGCCTTAAACCCGGTAACAGCTGGTGTCTGTGCGCGAGTCGCTGGCTTGAGGCATTTGAAGAAGGGATGGCCCCTAAGGTGTTTTTGCGTCGAACACATAAGCGGGCGCTCGAAAAAGTTTCTATCGAGCAGCTGAAATCCCTAGGGATTGATCTAAGTTGAATCTTTAGGTGTTGGCTACATACGCATTGCAGTAAAAATAGGATAGAGCCATGGATTTGTTCGATCTATTAGAAGCAATGGTAAAACTAGGAATCCCGCTTTTTCTCTTTAGCTGGCTGCTGTTTACTAAGCTGTATGATGGCGGCGAAATAAATAGGGATGGCAATAACCAACAATTCAAACAGCAGCTAAAAGCCTTTAACAAAAGTAGCAAACAAAAAGCCAAGCGCAGCGAGAGAACGCCTGTAGATCGAGTGATGGGGCATTGGGTCAGTTTCGGCGGCGGGTTTTATGGTCTGGCGGCGCTGTGGACGTTTGTGGTCATAGAAATAAAAGACATTTTCAGTTTTGTGTTCTATTTCCCAGGGCTTGATGTTTTGTTTGAAGATGGCTTGGTACGCCTTGCGGTCAGTATTTTAGTCAATCAGATTACCAACGCCATTAGCGCAGTGGTGTGGTTTAGCTATTGGCCAGCGCAGTCCATTTTGATTTGGGTTCTAGTCGCCTACTTTGGTTATTGGCTGGGGATGGATCTTGCTAAAAAAGGTGTCGCCATACCGATTGAAAAATGGCTACAGTCCACTAAAGCGTGGTTCGACTAGAGTCTTATTCTGACTCGATAAGATCCCGCCTAAGTCTTACGCCTAAACCTGGCTCGGTTGGCATCGCCATAAATCCTTCGCTATCTACCACCGGCGGGTTCTCAAAGATTGCAAAGCCATTGGTATAAGGTGAGATAGGCGCATCATTCATAATCTCGATCCACGGACAGTGGGGCCAAGTTCCTATTAAGTGTAACTGGGCTATGGTGCCAAGCTGACCGCCGCCATGATGGGGGATCACCTGTTTGTGATGGGCTAAACCTAGTGCCGCGACAGCGCGAAGTCCTTGAATGCCTTCTGTCACCAGAATTTCTGGCTGTAGAATGTCATAGGCGTTGTTTTCGATAATGGTTAAAAATTCTTGCACCCCCTGATTGTTCTCCCCACCCGCCAAGGCGATGTCGCAGGCCCGATTCAGCTCAGCTAAACCTGCATAGTCGTAGCGTCTGAGGGGTTCTTCTAGCCAGTACACGTTCAGCTGCTTAAGGGCTCTGGCGGTATCTAGCGCCCGTGTGTAGTCCCATTGAATGCCCGGTTGCCAGATGCCGCTTGATTGAGCCTGGTTGGCGTCGGTCATGAGCGTGAAATCATTGCCGACAGCTTCTCTTACGAGCTGGACGGTGCGGATGTCTTCAGCCATGGTCAAATGATGCAGGCGTATCTTCATGCCCTGCCAGCCTTGGGATTGTAGCCGAGACGCACTTTCTGCCCGTTCTTCAGGGGTCGAAAGAGCAATCATACTGGCATAAGCTGGGACCTTGTCCTTGTGGGCACCCCATAACTTATAAAGTGGTTGATCTGCAATTTTGCCGACAATGTCCCACAGTGCTATCTCAATACAGCCAACGTCGCGCCAGTTGTTAGCGGCACCATTGGTATAGCGCATCTGATGACCAAGCATTTCATTGTCAAAAGGATCGGCGCCAACAAGGAGGTTTTTTAGTGAATTAAGGCTAGCTGGGTTTATTCCCGGGGCGATACCGCTGACACCGCTGTCGGTGAAAATCTCAGTCACCGTACCGCCGCCGATCCGTCTCATATAGGGGCGACCTGGCGCCCAAGCCGACTCCATCATGCCGGTTTCGCCCAGGGTCTTAAGGCGGTAAACCTTGATATCGGTGATTCTTGGTCGATCAGATTGAGCTAGCCCTAGCGAAGGCAGTAAAAACTGTGCGACGCCAAGACTCAATGAGCTTAATACAGTTCTACGGAGCATAGCTTACTCTTGATTCGAAAGGGTCAAATAGCATCACTAACACTTGCTAGGTTGAAATTGGCAATCTTCATGGCTGGCACAACAATGGGAGTGCTGACGGAGCTGCTTTCTGACGCGGCAACACGTACCGAGGGCCCGAGCATTTCCACATTGCGAAGCATATCGACCAATGATTGGTTGAACCGAAAGTTGGTGACTGGCCGGGAGATTTTGCCGTTCTCAATCAGAAACGTGCCGTCGCGAGTTAAACCAGTATAGGAAATAGTGCGTGGGTTTAGTTCGCGGATATACCAAAATCGAGTGAGCAAAACACCGCGTCGAGTAGAGGCTATCATTTCCTCCAGCGAGCTATTGCCACCGGCCATGATTAGGTTGCTGGCAGACGGCAGAGGCTGCTGGCCATTTTGAGCCGCCCAATAGCGGGAGCGAGAAAGATCCACCAACCTCCCAGCGTCAACCCACTGTTGCCGAGTAATTGGCTGACCCATTGAGTCGAAGGGCGCAGTTTCTGCGTCTAAATAGGCCGGGTCACTGTAAATATTGATCTTGTCATCAAAAAGTCTTTCACCGATCAGGTTTGTGCCCCCAGGTTTGGAGAAAAAAGAGCGTCCTTCATCGGCGCGTCTTTGATCAAACGCCGAGGTCATCCTGGACATCAGCATGCCCACCGCGGTTGGCTCTAAAATCGCGGTATACTCCCCAGGTGCTAAGCTAGTCTTGCGCCAGTCTCGGCACTTTCTAACCGCGTCGGCAGCAACTCTGTCGCTTTCGATATTGTCCCAGTTGTTGGCTTCATCGCCGGCCCATCCGCTTTTGAGCCCATCAGGGCTGCGGGATGTTAGCGTATAGGCAATAGCCGTACTGGCATGGGAGCTGTAAAAGCCATTGGACGTTGCCAGTGCTTGGGAGCCTGCGCGAACGTCAGTAAAGGATGCGGCAATCTGGTTGGCTGCTTTGGCCTCTCGTATCCCCACAGCGGCGGCTTCTGCTCGGGTTAGTGGGTCTAACTCTCCGGTGGACTCGTAATAAGCACTGACCGGCTGGATGATTTGAGGGCCAAGTTCAGGTAAATATTCAGGGTCCTCAGGCGCTAGTCTCGCCATATCCTCTGAGCGTAATACCGCAGCGCGGATGCTGGCTTCATCAAGTCGGTTGGTCTGCACGGAGGCAACTTTATTGCCAAACACGCTGGTAATATTAACAGCGGTTTGTTCGGAGCCGCCGGCGCTGGTTACTTTGTTTGTGGCCACCCGGGTGTAGCCCTTCCAACCTGAATCGATACTCACACGGCAGTGATCAGCTGCGGAGAAACCCAGCGCCAGTTGACTCAGTGATTGCAAATCTTCATTGCTTAGTCCTTTTGCGTCAGCCATACGTATTCCTTTGCCTAGGCAGTATTGATTATGTCAATGTTGCGAAATAGAGAGGTCGGGCAGCCATGGGATACCGCATTGACCTGCATAGGTTGGCCTTTAGCATCACTAAACGAGGCGCCGAGAAAATAGGTGCTATCACCACCGATAACATCCAATGAGTTCCAAAACTCCGGGGTGCGGCCAACGTACGCCACATCTCTTAACATACGGTGCTTCTTGCCGTTTTTGATTTCCCAAAACACCTGCCCCGCAAATTGAATATTGTAGCGTTGCTGATCGATTGAGTAGCTGCCTCGGCCTTCAATAAAGATGCCGCGCTCAGTGGCGCCTATAACGTCTTCTTCGGAGAGGTTTTCTTCACCGGGCATTAAGCTTACGTTGGGCATGCGCTGAAACGGCATGCTCTGCCAATTTTGGCCATAGGCACAGCCATGACTTCGGGTTATTCCAGTTTGTGCGGCAATCCAATCAGCTTGCTCGCGAGTGGTTTGATAATCCACGAAAATGCCATCTTCGATAATCGGCCACGACTCCGCGGCAACACCCTCATCATCCCAACCGGTGGTTGCGCAGCCGCCAAACTCAGTTCTATTGCCAACGAACTGCATAAATTCCGGCCCGACTTTGGTATTCCCTAGAACCTCTTCCGGCGGATGTAAGAAGGAGGTGCCGGCATAGTTAGCTTCGTAGCCAAAAGCCCTGTCTAACTCAGTAGGGTGGCCAATTGATTCGTGGATAGTGAGCCATAAATTGGAAGGGTGCAGGATGAGGTCCCATTTGCCGGCTTCAACAGGGGCCGCTTCTAACTTCATTGTGGCTTGTTCTGCCCATTTAGGTGCATTGCCCACTAAATCCAAGCCTAATACATATTCATAGCCACGGCCGGCAGGCTCAACGGTGGCGCCCCGAGTTTGAAAATCGCTGCCGTCGTCAGAGATAGCAGTAATGCTCATAGATGGGTTAATGCGGAAAAAAGTTTGATCAATAAAAGAGCCCTCGGAGGTGGCTACTAAGCGTTCTTCTTTCACCGACAGTATAGAGCTGGAAACAAAGCTGACATTGCTGCCCCTTAGAGCCTCCTCATTGGCCGTAAGCAGCAGTGCAGCTTTGTCTTCGAAGGAAACGCTAAAGGGGTCGATAGAATGTGGCGTCACCCAAGACGCATTGGGATAGACATCCACTGGTGCTAATACTGCGGTTGACGGCGCAACTGCATTGTTGGCCTTAGCGATGGCAACAGCGTCTCGCGCCATCTGAGTGACAGCGGCAGGGGTTAATACCTGAGTCGCAGAAAACCCCCAAGACCCGCCAACAAGAACTCGAATATTGATGCCAAAAGAGTCGGTGCTCTGTACTTGAGTGATGCGTCTTTCGCGAGTGCTTACTGCTTCAAATTGAGTGCGAATAACCCGGCCATCACTGTAGTGGGCGCCGGCATCTCTGGCTGCATCTATGGCTAAAAGCAACAGCGCTCTTTCGGTGGAGGTCATGCTTTGGGCTGCAACCGTGCGCGGCAGAGTAATCAGTGATGAGGCAGCAGCGGAGCTGCCTGCAAATTTCATAAAATCCCGTCTAGAAAACTGCCGCAGGTTGTGGCTAGGTAAACCTGCTGGGGTTAATGATTGTTGGTGATTAATAGGAATGGGCAGTGAACGACTAGTCATAGTGTGCTTTCTCTTCGTGGCACGCAGAGCATAATAGTAAAGTTATGGAACCGCAGCATAACCCAGCCACTGGGTTTTGCCAATTTGCCCGCCAGCAACCATTCTGCTGTGATTACTGACTGTTGATGGTGGCTTTGACCAGACTGAAAATTCTGCGGTATTCATCGAGCCAGCTGCTTGGCTGCCTAAAGCCATGGGCCTCGATCGGGTAAATAGCTAACTCGAAATCAGTTTTTTCGAGCTCTATTAGGCGCTGTACTAGCCTTACTGAATCTTGAAAAAACACATTGTCATCTTGCATGCCGTGAGCAATCAGCAGCGGCTTGTTCAAGCCTTCGGCAAATTCAATGGGTGAACTTTTCTCATAGGCCTTTGGATCCAGTTCTGGAATGTTCAAAATATTGGATGTGTAGCCATGGTTGTAAGTTGCCCAATCGGTGACCGGGCGCAGCGCAGCGCCGCAGGCGAAAAGATCTGGCTTGGTAAACAGCGACATTAGGGTTAAGAAACCGCCGTAAGAGCCTCCATAAGCACAAACCCGTGCTCGGTCAACGTTCTTGTTGGCAACCAGGTAGTCAATCCCGTTGGCAAGGTCCTGTACCTCTGGTGTGCCCATTTGACGATAGATTGCCGTGCGCCAGTCGCGGCCGTAGCCCGAAGAAGCCCTGTAGTCCATGTCCAGTACCACAAAACCTTGTTGGACTAAGAATGTGTGAAACATAAACTCGCGAAAATAACTGGACCAACCTTGGTGGGCATTTTGTAGGTAACCTGCGCCATGAATAAAGACAACAGCTGGGCGATTTCTTGACTGATCATTTGGCGTATAAACGCGAGAATGGATTGGGTCTTGGGAAAACGATGAGCGAACTTCGACAAATTCCGGCTTGGCCCAGTCGATTGCATCAAAGTCCGAAGAGATTGTGTTGGTGATTTTCACTGCTTGCGCGTTAACGCGAGTCCTTTGAACATAGAGCTCAGGGGGGCGCAACGCCTCGCTGTGGACAATGAGCAAGTTTTTTTCATCAGGAGCCAATGAGTACAAATTCATGCCGCCTAGTTGGGTAAGCTGTTCGCTCTGCGCCGAAGCCAGCTCAAGCCGATAGACTTCCCATACGGTTGGATGACCTAGGTTGCCTCGAAAATAGATTGCGTTATTGGAATCATCAAGAGTTGGCTCGCGAACTTCAAAATCTCCCTTAGTTAGCTGCCTGGTGTTTGAGTCCTGGTAAAGATAAAGGTGGCCATAGCCATCGGCCTCGGACAAATAAAACACAGACTCGTTGTCTTTTAGCCAGTGGGCTTGAATAAACTGTTGATTGATCCAAGCTGGGTCATGGTGGTGATGGATTAACTGCACAGCCTCATCACTGACTTTAATGGGATCACTGAAATCGAAAGTTGCTGCGTCGCTGAGCTTAAGCTTTGCAGCGTCTATCGTAACCAGCCAGCGGTCTTTGTTGTCGGTGCTTACAGCATTGAATAGCAGGCGGCTCCCATCATGGGTCCATTCAAGGCCAAAGAAGCGCAAGGCGCGCGTCTGCGTATCAGCTTCGCTGCCGTCGGAAATTAACTGATCTTGCGCTGGCAGCCGATTTAAGTTGTCGAGTTCTGATAAATTCAATTCGGCTATTTTGTGGTTCACTCGATCCAACAGCAACAAGCGTTCACTCGCAAATTCAGTAGTGCCGACCCGAGCTCGGAGTTCGCTCGTTTGGGTGTAGCCTGATTCGGTTACATAGTTGGGCATTGCTCCGGTACGGCCAGGCTTGTGGAGCTCTTTGTTGCGCACGACCACAGTGAGCCATCTTTCGTCAGGTGAGAGGCTTTGCTGCCGAATTTCCTCGTTGGGGCCAATATAAAAGGGCAGGCCCACGCGGCTTGGATCTAAACGCTTGATCTGATTTTCATTCTCAGTAGCCAGCTGCTTTTTTTGTTGTTCGAGCTGAATAATCTGAAACAGACGAAGTTGCTGGGACTCTAGATAACTTGGTGAGGACTGCTCCTCAGCAGGGGAGGCTTCTATGCGGATATCGGCGGCTGCATATTCAAGTCCATTGCTTAAATTGCGGACTAGAAGTTGATCGCCTCGATAGAAAATGACTTTTTCGCTGTCAGCGGTAAATGACGGATTAGATTCTTTTTCTAATGATCGGGTAAGCTGCCTTATTGTCTGGGATCTTAACTCTTTGACGAAAACATCATCCCCTGCGATGTAGACTTTTAATCTGCCATTGGACGAGATAACAGCGCCGGCAACATCGGCTTCAGCAAGCTGCTCAGGCTCAACTTTTAATGCAGCGCCGCCGCGAGCGCCAATGCTGTAGAGATCTTTTTGTTCGACGCCCTGACGTTTTTGGGAGTAATAGATGGTGTCGCTGTCATCTGACCAATAGGGTTGTTCGGGAGCCCGGCCGATCCAGTCAGGATCAGCCATGGCCTGTTCAAGGCTTATGGTCTGTGCAACCAAGAGTTCACCTGTGCAGCAAAGTAGCGGCAGTGCTAGAAGTTGGAGTCGTTTATTCATGCAAGTTCCAGGCGGTTATGCTGCTGATTAGTAGTGCTCTAAGCCTTCAGTAAGTTCAATTAAGGTACCCGCAGGATCAGTGAAAAATACACTTTTAATCTGGCTGTTTGGCAGGCGCTGCATTGGCTGATGAAAAACCACCCCTTTAGCTTCGAGGTCACTGACAAAGCGGGGCAAATCATTTACTTCGAATCCAATGTGGTCAATGCTGCTGCCTTGTGTGGGCTTGCGCGGCTCATTGCTTCTGGCAAAACTTAGGTTTTGCCCAGGCACGTTGGTAGTAGTACTTATACTACCTCGGGGTTTTATTTCTATCTCCAAAATGCTGGAGTACCAGTCGAGTAACTCTTGTGGATTAGGTGTATAGAGATGCACATGATACCCAGTCACTTCTTGAGACAGTCCTTGGTCTTCCTGCAGCTCCACATAAACTCCATCGGGCAACATGACATAGGCATTGGATTGCCCTTCGGCTCCAGTAAAAACGTCGCCAGCCTCAAGCTTCGCCTCTCGCCAACTGGCCAAAAATGTGTCGATATTTCTTACTTTAAATCCAAAGTGATCCATAACCGTCTCACGAGAACCGAGCGTTGGGATCTGCGGATTAAGTACTACAACCACATTGGCAAATTTTATCGCCGTCATTGATTCTATTTGGATTTGCTCGCCACCAAAATACGTGGTCCATAGCCTAACATGAGCATCAACGTCGCTCACATTAAGGTGAACATGCCCAAATCGCAGGCCCGCCGCGCCCGGAGTTGCCAATTGCCCGTAGCAGCTCACGGCAAATACATGAAACATCAAGCCAATAACTATCGATTTCATTCTAAGTCTCCTCAAGCAATCAAAGGGGGCAAAGTAACTTGCTCCAAGCCTACATAATCAGTCAAAGCGCTTGAGCTACTTGCTCCAAGCCTGCGCAATCAGCTCATAACTTTTTTGTCTGGCGGCTACATCGTGAGTAATGGTGACTAGCATTAGTTCGTCCAATTTAAACTTATCGACTAGGCTCTCAAGTTTGGCTTTTACCTGCGCTGGCGTGCCAACAGCCCGCTTGTCGCTATTATTGGCAATGGCGGCTAACTCCCCTTGGGAGTAGTCAAAGTTTTCAGCTTCTTCAACACTAGGGAAAGGCCCGGGGTTACCCCTCAATAAACGGATGTACCATAGGTCTCGGCTTTTTGACAGGCGACGTGCTTCCTCTTCGGTGTCAGCGCAGATTGCAAAGATTGATAAACAGCAGTGGGGTGTCTCTAGATTTGGGCCGGGCCTGAAGCGGCTGCGATAATTATCAAACACATCGGCATGTATGTCAGGGTTGATAAAATAGGCAAAGTTGTACGGAAGTCCGTTGGCGGCCGCTAACACGCTGCTATCATCGCTAGAGCCTAACATCCATAACTGGGGAGGGGTTTCCACTCGAGGATAAGCGCGAGCTTTCTCCATACCCGGAGTTGAAGGATCTGTATCGTTTAGAAGTGCCTGCAGATCGGCCACCATATTCGGAAAATGCTCTGGGCCTACCCTCGATCCGTAGCGAATAGCCGCCGCGGTAAAAGGGTCCGTGCCAGGCGCCCGGCCAATACCTAAATCCACCCGATCGGGATAGAGGGTTTGCAGCAGCTTAAAATTTTCAGCAACTTTATAAGGACTGTAATGGGGCAACATGACCCCTCCTGAACCGATCCGCATGGTTTTGGTTTCTGCCCCCAGCCGGCCCAGTAAAACTTCAGGGGAGCAACCGGCCAAGGCATCGGAGGCGTGATGCTCGGCAACCCAATAGCGGTGATAGCCAAGGGCATCGGTTAGGCGCGCAAGCTCAATCGTCTCTTGCAGGGCTGAATGAGGGTTGCTGCCGGCTCTCACCGGCGATTGATCGAGCACTGATAACTTTATTGGATGCTGCATAAATTAATCGATAATCGCTTGGTAAATACCGCTACGTAGCTTGCTGTAGTCGTCAATGTCGCCGGCTGGAATGATTTGCGTTAGATAGACAACCACCAAATCTTCTAGGGGATCAACCCAATAGGTAGAGTGATAGGCGCCGCCCCAACCGTACTCGCCTTCAGAGCCTAAGCTGCCCCTAGTGCCAAGATTGGTCACTACTGAAAAGCCTAGACCAAACCCTGAGCCGTCGCGAAACCCAATTTCATCTAAATGATCTGTAGTCATTAGTTCGATAGTTTTGCGTGAGAGTATACGGCGGCCACTCAGTTCGCCCCCATTAAGCGTCATTTGTAAAAATTTAGCGTAGTCGGTTGCGGTCGACAGTAAGCCAGCGCCGCCTGAAAGGCTCGTCCTTGGGCCGTCCACATACATGCCTTGGCTGCGCATGCCGTCTTTAGCTGGGATGGCTTCTATGCCACCTCCTACTTTTGGCTGATACACTGTGGCTAACCGGCCGCGTTTGCTTTCAGGCAAGAAGAAGTGGGTGTCGTTCATTCCAAGAGGTGTGAAAATCTCTTGCTGCAAAAATTCATCAAGGCTCATCCCGCTAGCCTTCTCAATCACGGCGCCAAGAATGTCCGTGTTATAGCCATAGATCCATTCTTCCCCAGGGTGCTGATCCAGCGGCAATGCCGCCATTGCTGCAATACTGTCTCCAATGGGTTCATCGCGATTGGCAAAATACCATCCCTGAAAGCCAGCTTTCTCCCATTCCTTCTGCGCGGGACCGGAGCCATAGCTCATGCCTCCGGTGTGAGTTAACAGATGGCGTAGGGTGATCTGCCGTTTCGCGGGTTCTAATAAATAGCCCCCGTTGCCGTCGGCCACCGCCACCTGCATGTTTTCCCACTGGGGAATATAGCGGCTTAAATTGTGGCTGATATCCAATTTGCCGCGCTCATGAAGAATCATGATTCCGGTACTAACGATTGCCTTGGTCTGGGAGGCAATACGAAACAGAGTATCCATTTGCATTGGAACGCCTTTTTCAAGGTCTTGCATCCCATTGGCCGCGGAGTAGGCGATGCGGCCATTACGCAGCACCAAGACCACCTGACCGGCTAGCTGCCCGCTAGTGATATAGGATTTGAGAACAGCATCCAATCCGTCCAAACGCTCTGCAGACATGCCCAGGCGCTCGGGTCTGGCGCGGGCAAAGTCAGCAGCGCTAACTGTGGAGGCGGTGAAAAAGATTAAGAACGCAACAAACAACGAATTGGCAAATCGGCTTTTCATGGGATTACTCTCTAGTTGTTACTTTTTTCCCAGTATAACGTCAAAGCAGATAAGAGGTAACGTAAAGCCGGTGATTAAAATGCTATGAGCCCAAAGGTCGAAACGACAGGGGGTTAGCCGCCACCTCGTTTAGCCGGATATTGTTCGTATAATGTGGCGGCTGAAACCTAAATGGTCAGCGCTCCCGGGGGGCAGCCTCTCATGGAATCACGCTCAATACCCAGATTCTATGAGGCGGGCTAAAAAACGCGTAACGCGAAAATCTGCAACAACAATAAATAGGCAGATTTCAATAAAATAACCCGGAGAGATGTCATGCTAATTACACATGCGTTAAGTTCTATCGCCCTGGTCGCGGCGTTGTCGTCGCTGCAAAAGTCTGAGCCTGCTGGCCGTGTATATTCTTCTGAAGAAGAGGCTGTCACGGCTGCGGTGAATCAATACAACCCCACATCGATTGACGAAGATCGAGAGCTTATGGGCGCGATTTATCAATTAGAGACTGGCTTTCAGTTCTCGGTGATTTCCGGCAAGCGGCGGTCAGATCAAAATGCGGGTCGCAGAGTCTGAGTTGGACGATATCGTTGCGTTTTGGCATACCCACGGCAACAGTGATCCTAAAAATCGCTATTTTTCAGACACCGATACCCGATTGGCGGAACAGTTTTTTAGGCCGCTCTATTTAGGCGATTATACCGGATACCTTAAAGTGTTTGAGCCTAATGATAATACCCTGACGGCTTTGCGGCGTCCCGTTTGGGCTTGCCCCGAGCCAGAGGTTATGCGGTAAGTACACTAGTAAAAGACAAGACTAGACGGCCAATTCGAGTAAACACTCGCGCCCTGTGTTAGAAATTTATCAGCCTTTATAGCCGCCTAAACTTTATTTGTTGAACGATAGATTTTAGTAAGCTAGACAGCGCGTTGTTAGCGTGAAATAAGTTGTCCATACATGCCGCTCAAGCCAGAAGGGATTTGGATTGGTTGGTACTGGCCGGCAAAAACCACTTGGTTGCGGCCGCGGGCCTTGGCTCGGTAGAGTGCTTTGTCTGCTTCGCTAAATAGGTCTTTGGGCTTGGGCGCAATAAGTTCTTGCGCCCCAGGCTTATACGTTACGGCTCCTAAGCTGATACTCAAATTTTCGTGAGCCTTAGAGCCCGAATGGGGTATGACTAAATCGCAGACCGCATGGCGCATAGTCTCAGCTCTTTCTTGTAATTCCAAACCATCACAGCCAGGTAAGATGATTGCGAACTCTTCGCCGCCATAGCGCGAGGGTAAGTCGCCGCTGCGCTTAAATACCTGCTTAATGCTGCCAGCCACTTTTTTAATACAGTGATCACCTGCGGTGTGCCCGTAGATATCATTGTACTGTTTGAAAAAATCGATATCGATAATGATCAGCGACAAAGATGTTCTTGAGCGAGTGGCTCTCTGTAGCTCTTTGTAAAACATGGAGTCGAAATGGCGCCGATTATAAAGCTGAGTTAGCGCATCGGTGATTGATGTTTTCTCTAGTCGCTCGTTGGTTTTACTTAATTGAATGTTGACACTGCGCAGCTGCTTTTCCATTGATCTGATGTCAGAGATATCACTAAACACAATGACGAAATGGGTGCCTTGCGAATCAGAAAGTTTGCTAACTGCCAGTCTGGCTGGAAAACTTGAGCCATCTATGCGCTTCATGTCGGTTGCCAAGTTGGCAGGTTCACTGTTTGAACCGGTTATAAACTTTTCCAAAAACGATTTGGCCGAGATGCAGGCAGAGTCAGCGACAAACCTACTTAAGTGTTTTGCAATAAGTTGATCGCCACCTTGGCCAAGCAAGTCTTCCCCGGCCGTGTTCACTGTCTCGATGATGCCATTTTCAGTGACTGTGATCAGCCCGTCGGCCATAGAATCGAGGAGTGAGCGATATTTTTCTTGCTGCTTAAGTTGTTGATTGGTTTGTTGCTCAATACGATCCACTAGGCGGAGCATCGAGTCTGCAAGAGGAATTAGCAATGGATTAGCGGCTGGTATTGCGGGCAGGTCGCTGAAGTTGTGTATAGACGTATCTATTGACTCTAAAGGGACTAGCGAGTCTAGCGAGCCCGCCAATTTGACTGCATCGACTTCGATTGAGCTTTTATACAGGCTAACCGAGGCACTAGCAGCCACCAGCGCGGCAATTATGAGCGCGCCGCAGGCGACAAAAAGGTTGCCGCCCGCGAGATAAACAAGCGTCGATAAGGATGCGAGACCGCAAATCAAGGCGCAAGTGGCTATAAGCGCAGGCTTTGTTAGCTGTAAACCCATCTAAACCGTTAGACTCCTGTCAGTGAAAGCAGGCCGTGAAAAGCATCGCGATTCGCCCGGCGCCGGGAAACTGGCGCCACAGAATTACGTGGGTTACCGGTGTTCGACCCTTCAAACCTCATGGCTCTTTTTAACCTATTGATACTAAAGAATTTTAATTCCGCGCTGGCACACGCGCGAAAATCGAAGCGCGAGATGCCTTACTTTTAGTTTAGACCTAAATAAATCGCCCTGTCGGTGGGTTGTGAATTTATGCAGTAGAAGATTTTATTGACTCTCCTAATCGAGCAGCGCATCATGCGGCCATTATGATTATTCAATCTACATTTTGGTGGCAAGATTCTCTTGGCTGCCGGAATGAACATATCTAGTTTCCTTCTTGGCCGCCTTTGGTTTCGGTGGTCGTTTGCATTAAAAATCCTTATCCAAACTTCATTCCTCCGGAACCTTCTTCGGTTTATTTCTATGAAGAGGTTTAAGTGATGCAAGTGCAGCAACAGATTCAATACCAATGTGCCGGCGGTGTAAAAGTTAGACGTGCCCAGGTGAAATTGGACTATAAAACAGCCACTATTAATCTTGCGAATTCTTTGAATGATTACCCAGGGGTATTGTTAGCATCCAGTTTTGAATACCCCGGCAGATACACGCGCTGGGATATTGGTTTTGTGAACCCACCAATTCGAGTGAGTGCGAAAGGCCGCAGTCTTAGTATTGTGGCTTTGAATCGTCGAGGCGAGATTTTGCTGCCGGAGATTTTCTCGGCGCTTGAGCATGCTGAGGGAATTGCAGCAATTGAATCCAACAGCAACTGCATCGAGCTAACAATTCGCACCAGTGGTGAGCCCCAATCAGAAGAACTGCGTTCTAGGCAACCTAGCGTTTTCACCGTGATCAGAGCATTGGTGCGCTATTTCTACAGTGAGACTGACCCTTACCTCGGGTGTTATGGCGCCTTCGGCTACGATCTTACCTTTCAATTTGAAGACGTGGCACGTTTTCAAACTCGCGACAGCAGTGATAGAGATCTTGTTCTCTACCTACCTGATCAAATTATTGTCGCTGACCATCGCGCTGAAACGACCACCAGCTACAACTATGAGTTTATTTGCCGCAGTTGGGAATCGGCGGCGAGAACCGAAACCACAGGAGGCTTCAAGCGGGTTGGTGTAAGTTCGCCGTTTCAATTTTCAGACTCGTTGCCAGAGGCTTGCGATCACAAAGAAGGTGAGTTTGCCGACCAAGTGAGGCAGGCGAAAACCTATTTCAAATCTGGCGAGTTATTTGAAGTGGTGCCAGGGCAAACATTTTTTGAACCCTGCATCGATAAACCTGCTGATATCTTTCATCGCCTCAAACAGCGCAATCCGGCTCCTTATGGCGCGCTTATGAATCTAGGCGAGGGTGAATATCTTGTGGCGGCGTCACCGGAAATGTTTGTCAGGGTAGAGGGCTCTCAAATCGAAACATGCCCTATCTCAGGCACTATTAAGCGCGGTAGAGATGCCATTGAAGATGCTCAGCAAATTAAAACACTGCTAAATTCAACGAAAGATGAGTCTGAGCTTTCAATGTGTACAGACGTTGATAGAAATGACAAAGCGCGGGTGTGTGAAGCGGGTTCGGTCGAAGTGGTGGGCCGCCGACAGATCGAGATGTATTCTCGATTAATTCATACGGTGGACCATGTAAAAGGAAAATTACAGGACAGGTTTGATGCTCTGGATGGCTTTCTTGCTCACACCTGGGCAGTCACCGTAACCGGTGCGCCGAAGCTTGCGGCAATGCAATACATTGAGCAGTACGAAAAATCACCACGGCGATGGTATGGCGGTGCGATAGGTCATATTGGCTTTGATGGCAATCTCAATACGGGGTTAACTCTTCGCACGGTGCGTATTAAAGATGGTATTGCTCAAGTAAGAGCCGGGGCCACCTTGTTGATAGATTCGGACCCAGTTGAGGAAGAGCTTGAAACTCGGCTGAAAGCATCGGCGCTAATCGATGCCATTAGAGGGATTTCAGTGCCTGCACAAACCAACCCCGACGTTGAGCAGGCGCAGACGTTAGGGCGAGGCTTAACCGCAGTTATGGTCGATCACCAAGACTCTTTCGTGCATAACCTTGCCGCTTATTTTCGTCAATATGGCGTGGAGATTATCACTCTTAGGCCGGCGGCAGCTCGACGCTATATTGCGCTGCACAAAGTCGATTTTGTAATCCTCTCGCCCGGCCCCTCGTCACCAAAAACCTTTGCAATGGCCTCAACTATCGAAGCCGCTGTCGAAAAGCAGCTGCCTATTTTTGGTGTGTGTTTGGGACTACAGGGGATAGTCGAGTATTTTGGCGGTACGCTTAAAGAGCTTGATTACCCCATGCACGGCAAACCCTCCACAGTGGAACATGCGGGCACTGCCCTGTTTGCTGGGATTGAGCCATCATTTACCGCGGGCAGATACCATTCTTTAGTGGCGGCTACTGTGCCTGAGTGTCTCAGGGTAACTGCTCAAACTGCAGATGGCGCGGTGATGGCCGTAGAGCATAAGCATCAACCAATCAGCGCGGTGCAGTTCCATCCAGAGTCCCTCATGACTTTGGGCAACAGGTCCGGCTATCAATTGATAGCGAATGTAATCAAAGGGGTCAGAATAACTTGATAAGAGAATGATCGGAATAAGTGGGGTCAGAGTAAAAACGCAGCAGTTTCTAACCGTCTACGCGTTTTAACTACTGTATATTTACTCTGACCCCAATTGTTTTTCCCAATTAATTAGGCAGAGAGTTTTCGAACCAGATTGCCAAGCGCAGACCGGCTAGGCCAAGGCGCTGTTGTGCTATTTGCTTCATCTGGGCAAGATACTCTGCACTGAGTTCAGTCGAGACTATCTCTTCAGCGTTCGCCGCATCAGCCGCCTCGGTGGCGCTGCGAATAGCCTGAGTGTAAACAACGCTCTGCAGTATCTGGCGGCTTTCGTTCATCCACTGAGTCCAATCGGAATCCACGCCTTGGATTTTTGGCTGACTAAAACCGGTAACTTGCTGAATTAAAATTGGCAAACTATCGGTGATGCCGTCTTCTCTTAATGCTTGGTCCCAAATTGCGTGCAAATTGCGTTCACCAATGGGGATGCGATTGCCGCCGAGATCTCCCCTTACGAACGTGGTCTCAGAAAAAAGCGAGCCAGTATGCATAGGCTGGTGAATGTCTCCCATTAGGTGCAGCACCCAGCATAAGGCCACAGCGCGCTCTTCGTCTGGTAATTGGGGATTGGCGAGAACCCAGGTATTGAAGTCAATGCCGGTTACAATATTGCTAACAGCGTTTTCTTGCCTTACCGATGCGCTCGGTACGCCGGGAATATCGTCGGCTGGCGGAATATTGATATAAATATTTCCCTGGAAGGGCGCTGAGTCCCTTATCCAGGCGCCATCGGTATAGTGCCACCAGCCGCGGTTGAAGCGCTGTCGCTCCTCTTCAGGAAGGCCTCGAGCGATATCGGGCCAGTAGGCTGCCTGTCCGAGTAGCCACTGGGCTTTAGCCGCGTCATCAGCCGAGGCAACAAAGTCAGGCATAGCATCGATAAAGTCAGTCTGATAACGCGGGTGGGACTGCAGTAGCGTCAACAATTTGGTTTGCGTGCTTTCACTTAAAAAATTCAAGGCAACAGCAGCGGTTAATCGATGGCCAACACCGTCCCAAGCGCTTGCCGCTAGTGGTGTAAGCCAAAGAAGTAACAACAAGGTGGGTAGGGTTAGCTTTTTCATAGTCGTGTTAAACATTAGCCGAGAAAAATTGGACTGTAGCATTTTTTGTGCAGTGAATGAACAATAGGAGTCAGCGTAAGAAGCCAGTTCTGGCGAAAGAATATTCCAAGGCTCAAACTACTGTGTTTTTACTCTGACCCCAATTATTCTGTCGAAACAATATTAAACTTCTAACCACTCACTGCGTATTTCGTTGGCTTCTAGTAGGCTTTTAGGGGTGCCTTCATAGACGATGCTGCCATGGCCCATGACGTAAACCCGATGGGATATCCGCATGGCGATGGAGAGTTTCTGCTCTACCAGTAAAATAGCGACTCCGCGCTTGGCGATTTCTTGCAGTAAATTACCGACCTGCTCAACGACTTTAGGGGCGAGGCCCTCGGTGGGCTCGTCGATCATGATGAGTTCGGGGTCTCCCATGAGCGTTCTGCACATGCATAGCATTTGCTGTTCGCCGCCGCTGAGCACGCCGCCAGGAACATCGGCTCGCTCTCTGAGGTTGGGAAACATGGTAAACATCTCTTCGATAGTCCAGCGACCGCTGGCAGTCGTGCTCTTCATTCCTAGCAGCAGGTTTTGGCGAACGCTTAAGGTTGGAAAAATATCTCGATTCTCTGGTACATAACCTAGGCCGAGCTTAGCAATCTCAAAACTTTTTTTGCCGGCGATTTCATTGCCTTTGAATTTAATCGAACCATGGGGTTGCACTTCGCCCATTATGGTTTTAACCGTAGTCGAGCGACCAACGCCGTTACGACCTAGCAGACTGACAATCTCGCCTTGGTTTACGCTGAAGTTCACATCCCGAAGAATGTGGCTTTTACCGTAGAATGCATTGAGGTTGATGACTTCAAGCATGATCGGGGACCTCGCCTAGGTAGGCTTCCTGAACGCGCGGGTTGCCTCTTATGGCGCTTGGCGCATCAGTGGCGATAATCTCGCCATAGACCAACACTGAAATTCTATCGGCCATGTCGAACACGATATTCATATCGTGCTCAACCATGATTAGGGTTTTACCATGGGTGACTTTTTTGATGAGTTCAACGGCATTTTCAGCCTCACTGTGACTCATGCCCGCTACAGGCTCGTCCAGCATTATTATCTCAGCCCCGCTAGCAATGGCGATCCCTAACTCCAGCGCCCTTTGCTGTGCGTAGGCGAGTTCACCGGCTGGGTATTGGCCTTTGTCAGCCAAACCGATTTGCTCTAGAACGTGTTCGGCAGCCTGATTGAGCTCGGTTTGTTTCCCCAGTAAATGCCAAAAGGAATACCGAAAACCTTTACTCCAAAGCAGCGCACAGCGAATATTTTCAAACACCGACATGCGGTGGAAAATATTGGTGACTTGAAAACTGCGAGCAAGGCCAAGTCGATTGATTTCAAACGGTGGCCGGTTTTGTATTTCTGTTTCTTTGAATCGTATAACGCCAGCAGATACGCTATACAAGCCGCTAATCAAGTGGAAGAGGGTGGATTTCCCGGCGCCATTTGGCCCTATGATGGCGTGCTTCTCGCCTTCTAAAATCTCCAGGTTAACCCCGCGAATGATTTCCGTCTTGCCGAAACTTTTGCTGACGTTAGTAAGGCTAAGAATACTCACTGAGAAGAATCCTTATCATTAGGTAGTGCGTTGGCATTTTCCCACGCAGTTTTTAACTGAACGATAGACTTTTGCGCGGCGAAATAAGAGGCCCCGGCCAATGCGGCACAACCAAGCCATGTCGGTATTGAAGAAGGGTCTAGAGTGAAACCCAAGAAATCAAATAATTTACCCTCATGGTGGCTCATTTCAATCATGGCTACTATGGCAAGCATGAAGAGCACCGACGGAATGCCGGTAATAAGATAGGGCAAAAACAAGTTTTTAAGTTTGCCGTTGAGCCAGGCCACCTGGTGCATCATGACAAAGCCAGCAAAGCCTTTGGGCAAGAACAAAACCGTCAGCAAGAACATGATGCCAAGATATAGCATCCATAGCTCAGTGTAGTTACTTAACAGGGAGTTCATCAGCGTCAAGATAACAGCACCAATAATGGGCCCGATGAAGTAGCCAAGCCCGCCAATATAGGCCATTAATAAGACCCGACCCGAAGTCGCGGCATTGAGGTTTTCTTCGGTAATAAATTCGTAGTTAAGGGCGAATAAGCCGCCGGCAATACCTGCGAATAAACCCGAGGCGCAGAAACTAATAAAACGCACTCGTCTTGAGCTGTAACCGATGAACTCGGCTCTAGCAGGGTTGTCTCGCACTGCGTTCGCCATTCGGCCAGCAGGGGTTTGGGTGAATAAATACATAAACAGTGTGGCAATGAAGACCCATGCGGCAGCTACATAATAGATCTGCTCGTTTTGGGTAAAGTCTGCGCCAAACAAGGTTGGGCCAAAGGTTCTGTCGCCACTGATGCCGGCCTCGCCTCCAAAAAACGACGCGAAAATAAGCGAAGAGGCGGCTATTAGCTCACCCACCCCTAGCGAGATCATGGCGAACACGGTGCCTGCCTTGCGGGTAGAAAAACTGCCAATAAATAGGGCTGCCAATAGCCCAAACAGGCCGCCGATAAGTGGAATGTAAATTATCGAAAAATACAGCGTTTCATACTCAATCAGTATGAGTGCATGGACCGAAAGAAACCCGCCCAGACCAAAATAGACCGCATGACCGAATGACAGCATGCCGCCTTGGCCCAGCAGCATGTTGTAGCTAAGAGCAAACACAATACCGATGGCCATTTGATTAAAAATTGAAATGGCGAGAATTGAATTAAAAAACTGGGGTAGTAGAAAAAGCGCGGCCAGATAGCCAAGCCATGGAACGCTTTTGATCAGTAGAGACTTGGCCAAGTTCATCATTCTTCTCTATTGCCCATTAACCCTGTTGGCCTAAAAATCAACACAAGAACTAGCAGTAAGTAAGGCAAGATGGGAGCAATCTGCGGCAAAGATAGAGTCCACAGATCATTCAACGGATGATCTCGCTCGAACGAAACACCTAGTAAATTAAGTAGATCAGGCATGCCAACATCGGAGGCTATGGCATAGGACTGTAGCAAGCCGATTAACAGCGAAGCAATAAAGGCGCCACTTAGGGAGCCGAGTCCACCGATCACCACAATGACGAACACGATACTGCCTAGCACCAAGGCCATGCCAGGGAAAGTTGTGAGAACTGGCCCCGCGATCACACCGGCAACGCCGGCTAAGGCAGTGCCTACGCCAAATACGCCCATAAAAATCAATGGCACATTGTGGCCTAAGTTGGCCACGGTATGGGGGTGGCTTATTGCGGCTTGAATAATAATGCCAACTCGGCTTTTTGTCAGGACATAGTACAGACCAATGAAAATCGAGAGTGAAATGGCTATCATAAATCCGCGGTAGGCGGAGAACTCTTGACCAAACAGAGTGAACAGAGCGAAATTGAGTACCTCTGGAGACTGATAGTTTTTGGTGTCAGCGCCCCAAAAGAACTGCACCGATTCTTCGATTAGAAATGCTAGTCCGAAGGTGAAGACCAGTTCGGCCACGTGCCCGGATTCATGCACTTTCCTCAATCCATAGCGTTCTATTCCTGCGCCTAACAGCCCAACCAGAATAGGTGCGATTAACAGGCCCATCCAAAATCCGGTTTTCAAGCTGACAGAATAAGCAAAGTATGCGCCGAGCATGTAGAAGCTGGCATGGGCAAAGTTCAGTACCCCCATCATGCTAAAAATGAGGGTAAGACCGCTGGCAAGCATAAAAAGAAGTAGGCCCGTCACCAAACCGTTAAGCGTAGCGAAAATGAAAACGTCTAGCATAGTTATGTCAGTACTGCATTGAGCCCAAGAATCCGCATTCTATCGTCTTGGCCGTTGCATTTGACAGCTTGTTTCTCGAATAGTGTCCTCGGCAGGCACTTTGTATTCGCTCACAAGCCCAAAACCAGAATTATCGGCATCGAACTCTACGCCTTCGTCGGTATGCACTGAGACATGAATCTCTTGAAAAATTTGATGGTCTGAGCCTCTCATCCAAATTTCATCGCCATTGATAGTTTCAAAGCGCATATCTTCCAATGCGAGAGCGATATCATAGGGGTCAGTGCTTTGGGCTTCTTCCATGGCGTTAACTACCATCATGAGGGCATTGTGAATTCTAGCCTGAGTCAGGTCGTTATTCGGGTTCGCCTGTTTGAATGCGCGGGTATAGTCTTTGCGAGCCTGGGTGGGGAAAGGATTGGAGGACTCATTGTGAACCAGCCTGATTTTGTTTTTGCCGTCTGCGCCAAGGGTTGCAGTAATGCCGTCATAAGCGGCATAAAAAGTATAGATTGGGATGTCTAGTCCAGAGTCGATAATAGACCGGGCGAGGGAGACCATATCGGCGCCAAAATTGCCTGTAATAACGGCGTCGGCTCCAGATGACACTATTTTTGTAACATAAGGCGTAAAATCTTTAACCTGGCCGATGGGGTGAAACTCATTGCCAGCGATTTCAATATCTGGGCGTTTTTCGTTCAGCATAGCAATGGATGTGTCGGAGACTACCTGGCCGAAGGAATAGTCTTGGCCAATGATGTAAACGCTTTTTATATCCTCATTCAAGGCAATAAAATCTGTTAGTACATCAAGCTTCATGACGGCATGTGCATCAAACCTAAAATGCCAAAAACTGCATTCTTCTTCGGTAAGGATCGGGTCTACCGCTGAATAATTAATTTGCAGTACTTCTTGGTCGGGGTTGCGACGGTTATGTCTTGATATAGTAGAGTTCAGCGTGTTTGCAACCGCCGAGCTATTGCCCTGAAAAATTATCTGAATGCCTTCGCTGACCGCACGCCGAAATTGAATCTGGGTTTCGGTAGGGCTTTGCTTATTGTCCAAGGGCAGAATTTCGATCATGCGCCCTCCAAGAATGCCGCCTTTGGAATTGTAAAAGTAGTCGGCCGCAAACTGTAGTTGCTTCAAACCGCTGTTGCCCACTGAGGCAAACGTGCCAGAAAGTGGGTCCATGAAAGCGAGCCGGACAGGTTCGAGAGGTTGTGCTGCGGCATTAAATGCCACAGTGGCAGTCAACACTAAGCCAGTGATTTTGACAACGCTGGCAACAAAGGATGCCTTTATTGTGGGCTTGGCCCAACAGCAGGCGTCGAGAGTTGATAAATTTTTCAGTGTTTTCATATGCAACTTCTTATTTTGTAAAAGAATTTTGATTGTGACAGGATGAAAATTGAGTAACTGACATTAACCTAGACAGGTGCATGAATCAAGAAAACAGCAACGCAATTAGACGAATGGTCTGCCTAAGGCCCTAGTTGATGATAGGCTCCCTTTACAGGCAATAATGAACTACACAGCGACCCAAAAATGAAATTCGCATTAAAAGAAAAAGAATTGGATTTCAGTCCGATTCGCGCCAGCGGGCCGGGCGGTCAGCATGTGAATAAAGTCTCCTCGGCGGTGCAGCTGCGGTACGATATTATCAAGTCGAGTCTCCCCGAATGGGTGCAAAGCCGATTGCTAGAGCTTTCAGACCGGCGCATAAACTCCGAAGGTGTGGTGATCATCAAGGCTCAGCGCTTTCGTAGCCAGGAGAAAAACAAGCAGGACGCGGTGGACCGATTGGAGCTGATGATAGACAAAGCGGCGACCTTGGAAAAGCCTCGCATAGCCTCCAAGCCGAAGCGAGGTGCCAAGGAAAAACGCCTGCGTGAGAAAAAACAGCTAAGTGATAAAAAGACCCTGCGTAAACCCGGAAGTTTTGAGTAGAGATAATGTATGGGCAAGCGCGTGTTGTTAGTGCTTAAAGAATCAAATCCAGGGTCTGTAAAGCGAAGTGCAATTGCGCTGGGCTTTGCTTGCCTGTGGTTGTTTGCCAGCTTAAGCGTTGCCCAGTCGATAGACAGTGCAGATGAGTCATTTGCCTATATCAAAAGTACTTTGGATACGTTTAACGGCACTGGCAGGCTGGTTAAAAATCCTGGCATCGATGGCGCGGACTTGGAAGCCTTCATCGCCGTGCTGAATGAATTTGACGCGGCTTTTCGCGAGGAGTTTTCGCAAACTAGCGCCATGTGCCGCTTCTATTTGGATCCGAACAACGCAAGGCTAACAATTCAAGAGCGGGCTGAAATAGCGTTTTCTACTTTAAGCGATTTAGATCGCCGGGTGACTAAGTTTAAGACAGTGTCTCAAGAGTTTGCCAGCGCGATTCAAGACGAATTTGGTCGCATAGTGCTTGAGAATATTCAGGAGTTTGAAAAGACTGCGGTGAGTTACCTGCATCTGCCTTCATCAAATTTCGATGAGGCAGCGCAGATATCATTTATAGACGGGGCATGTAGCTAGTTAAAAAACTTCAAACAGTCCAGCCGCACCCATGCCGCCACCGATGCACATGGTGCACACCACATACTTAGCGCCACGGCGCTTACCTTCGATCAGAGCATGGCCGACCATTCTCGCGCCACTCATGCCGTAAGGGTGGCCGATAGAGATAGCGCCGCCATTTACGTTAAGCAGCTCGTTGGGAATGCCAAGTTTATCGCGGCAATAAATCACCTGCACGGCAAAGGCTTCATTCAGCTCCCACAGGCCAATATCATCCATGGTGAGGCCATTGCGGGCCAACAGTTTAGGCACTGCGAAAACAGGGCCGATTCCCATTTCATCGGGGTTGGTGCCAGCAACCGCAAGACCGCGGTAAGCCCCTAAAGGCTGCAGGCCTTTCTGCTCTGCCAGCTTGCTGTCCATAATCACCGAGGCGGACGCGCCGTCGGAAAGCTGGCTGGCGTTGCCGGCTGTAATCACCCCGCCTTCGAAGACCGGTTTTAAACCCATCAGACCTTCCAAAGTAGTCGTCGGCCGATTGCCTTCGTCTTTATCAAGTAGCACATCGTGGATGCTTTGCTGTTTGGTTTCTTTGTCCATGAATAGCATTTTGGATGCCATAGGCACTATTTCATCATCAAATTTGCCGGCAGCTTGGGCTGCAGCTGTACGCTGCTGGCTTTGGAACGCATATTCATCTTGAGCGTCTCTGGAGATGCCGTAGCGCTTAGCGACGATTTCCGCGGTATCGAGCATGGACATATAGGCATGTTCAGATTTGGCTAAAACATTTGGATCCTGAGCACGGTAACCATTGCGATGTTCATTTTGTACCAGGCTTATAGACTCTAAACCGGCACCAATCACGATGGGCATATTGTCGGCGATAACCTGCTTCGCCGCGGTTGCGATGGCCATCATGCCGGACGCGCATTGGCGGTCCATACTCATGCCAGAAACAGTGCTTGGCAGGCCGGCGGCAACTCCCGCGGTGCGGCCAATGTTGTAACCCGAAGAACCTTGCTGCATGGCGCAGCCCATGACCACGTCATCAACTTCACCGGGCTCTATCCCCGCGCGCTGAACCGCCGCAGCAATGGCATGGCCACCTAAAGTTGGCGCATCGGTGTTGTTGAAAGCGCCTCGGTAAGCTTTGCCAATTGGGGTTCTTGCGGTTGATACGATTACTGCTTGTTTTGTCATGCTCATCTCCAAATGAGGGTGAAATAAATTTAATTAATCAATGCTGGTTCTGCGGGTGCGTAAATCAGGGCGATAATTGAGTCTATCGCCGCACTAGCCAACTGTGCCATCTCTACATCAGTTCGATCCTGAATTGGATGTGGGACAAACACACTAGCCGGATGAATCCCAAGGGAATTCCCCTGCGCCTGCGCGGCGTCGATAAACTCCATCGATGCGACAAAACCTGACGGTAAACCTCTGCTTTCTAGATCCATGATGTCATGCAAACTGCACGAGGTACATGAGCCTCAGTCTGCCAGCCCTTCAATAACGGCGTCGCATTCGGCGCTGATTTTCTGGTTAAGCTGGCTGGGGGACACTCGAGTAAATGTGGGCTTGGTGTAGCGTTTGGTCATCGCCCCTAGCGCGAGCAGCTGTTTTTCAACTTCATCCAAAAACTCTTTGCCACGGGGCTTTGAAATATCAAGCAGCCCTATGGTCGCGCCGGCAAGCGCGCTCAGCCGAGGTAGCAGCTGTTTTTCCACGGGCTGTAGTTCGGCCGTGGGGTCTAGCAGTGTGCCTTCATTCATCGTCTTCTCCCGTTTTGTTGATTTCTTCAGAAACTAATTGGCTGCCGCGCTCGCCAGAGGCGACCCAGCCGCCGATGATTGCGGAAAACATGCCAGCGGTTCCGCCAGTGGTAACGATGTGCAATCCATCGTCGCGAAATTTATTCAGCAGTTTGTCTTTAAATTTGTCGGGCATTCCTTCAGCCACGTCATCAACCCCGCGGGCAATCTCGCTGCCATGAACCAAAAGATGGTCAAATAGGGCTGCTTTTAAATCGGCCTTGGTCCAGCCACTGTCTCGGAAAACCCGCCTATGCTCCGGGCACACGACTAAGATCGCATCAGCCATGCCAAAAAGCTTGGTATGGGCTACGCTGCGCAAACTCATCGCCATGCTTTTAGCCAGTGATTTGGCGGTTCGAGATTGCTGGTCGAGAATAGGTTGCAAACCATCGCCAGCGAATAAGCTGACCACCGATTGGCTGCGCCTATAGCCTCGGTCCATGGCTAAAGAGGGCCAGGTTTCATCGGATTCGTCTTCGGCAAAGCAATAAGTGTATTTGCCGGGACTACCCATTGTAGCGCGATCAATCCCGCCCGGCACACCGCCGCCAACGTTGCGTATTATTAACTGCAGGGCGCGGCCAATGGTTGCATTGGCACGATTGCCTGGGCCCAGCGCATTGATTCCTGAATTCATACCAATTTGCCGCGTAACCGGGCCATTGACAATCAAAACCGGCGAAGAGAAGTAGGTGGTGCAGAGCAGACCGTGCATACAGAAGCTGTCTTTCAGTGCCCCCTCTAACGACGCCAACACTACCGGAAAATACTCAGGTTTACAGCCAGCAAGCACGGCATTGATGGCGGCTTTTTCAACGCTGCATGGCTGAAAGTCCGGTGGGACTTTGCCAATGACTTCGCCAGGATCGCGATCGGTTCCGGCCAACATTCTAGTGACTCGCAGTGCGGTCGGCGGAACTACCGGTAAACCATCGCTCCAGCCTCGATCAAAACACGCTTCCATTATGTCTTCGGCGTCGGCCAGCTTAACCTCGCGAGCCTTTAGAAAGTCTTTGTCGAAGCGCAGTTTGAGGATTTCTGCCATGCCTGGGTCTTGAGTTTTTGAGCCGCAGCCAGGTTTGAAATTTATTACGCTTTCGCCAAGAGTTGCCATGCCGGTAAAGTCTCGCCACTGCTGTTTGTCCCAGCCATAAATTCGGCTCTGCTCAGTGGAGTTTTCTTCTGCTGGGCTATGTTTTATTAGGGTGGGGACAATTTCGATGGCATTTTGGTATGAAAACTCAAGCTGGGTATCGTCTATTGGGCTTTCAATGCAAGCGGGAAAGCTTATGTCATCCTGCACATAGACCGACAGTTTGCCGTTAAGCAGGCTCATCAGTTCGCCGAACACGGGTTCGAGCAGGGCGCAAGTAGGGCAGTCTTTTTTAACAACGAGGGTATAGCTGGGTGTTTGAAGCTGATTCAAAGTGCGCGCCTTAATAGATGAAACCGAGGGTGCTGATGCCCACCAAGATATTAATTATCATAAATACCGAAGATGTTCTAGACATCACCTTCCACAGCTGCGGGCCCTTATAGGCCGCGCGGATACCAACGATGAGCACAAAAGTGTAGGCGAGCATCGCTACGGCAACAACCCCAAACACAAGCCACTGCTGGGAATCCACTGCATTAGAGGCAAAGACAAAGAAAGCTCCAGCTCCCGCGAAGTAGAACAGCCAGTAGGTGATAGCCAAGCCATAGTCGCCAGATAAAATCCGGGCCAAAAGAGACCGATTGTCGTCAGTGTCCACAGCAGGAATGTCAGAATTTGTCATAGTAATAATGTCCGTCAGTCCGTTAGTGTACCTCAGGCTAAAACGATAAAGAAACCGCAAATAGTCTGATTCACACGCTGCGGTTTCGCCTCAAACGGAACAGATATTGATCAGCAGTGCCCCAGCCAATTCCTAGGTCAGAAAAACCTTCGACAGCCATTGGTTAAACACTTATGCTTGGTGTGGGTACTGTTTTACCTAAGGGCATGCCAATTGAGCATTACCAAAGACTTCGATAGCCAGCCGCTAAGCCAAGCCTTTAGCTTCTCGAAACAGAAGTCACGGGCTGTGCACGGCCTCAAGGGCATTCTTATCGGCATTGTTGCTGATCAAAAACTGAATGAGAAAGAGCTGTTGTTTCTCGACACTTGGTTAAAGTCTCAGCAGTATCTAGCGGATGATCAAGACGTAGTCGGTATCCTGTCGATGGTCGGCGATAGTCTCGCTAACGGATTCATCCCTCCCCAGTCCTTGCAAATCATGCAAGATAGAATTGAAGCCCTCATCGTCCGTATGAAAGACTTCGAGGGCGATAAAGTAGCCGGCATTCAGGAGCTGCTTGGTTTTCTCAGTGGCATCGCGGCAGACGGTCAGCTCAACGATCAAGAAGTTGGCGCGCTGTCGAGCTGGCTTGATAACAACCATTTGGTGCGGGATAAATGGCCAGCCAGTGTTGTGGTAAACCGAGTTACTGCAATTTTGGAAGACGGCATTATCACTCACGATGAGCGCCAAGATCTCATGCGTATCATCCAGCAAGTTGCCGGCAAGCCTCTGGATTCGCAGACGCTAAGCCCTGAAGCCTCGGTCGAGGTGTGGGAGGATTCACTCGACAGCATTAATCTAGCTGGCTCTACTTTTTGCCTTACCGGTGACTTTGTCAGCGGCGACCGCAACTATGTCGATAAGAAACTGCGTGATCTAGGGGCTGACACATCCCCGGGGGTCAATTCCAGCGTAGACTTTTTAGTCATTGGCACCTTGGCGAGCCAGAATTGGCTGTACACAAGCCATGGCCGTAAAATAGAAAAAGCCCTGCACTTAAAGCGCAAAGGCATAGGGATCAAAACCATCACCGAACGCTCATTACTTAAATTCGTCAAGCTGTCTTGATTTAAATAGGTCGCGCGCTTAAAAAATCTAAGCGCGTGCAATAAATAAGAATACACATTCAATAAAATAAAAAAGTGGAGTACTTATGTCAGCTGAGTTGTTGTTTTCGTTGTGCAGTATGTTGGTTATGCCAGGTTGGTTATTGCTGGTGGTGTTTCCGAAGTGGCTGTGGACTACGCGCTTAATCACGAGTTTTTTGATTCCAACGGTTTTGGGCTTAGTGTATGCGGGTATTTTTGTTGCTCATGCGCAAGTGATGCCCGAAGGCGGAGGGTTTGGCTCGCCGGCTGAAGTTGCAATTCTGTTTAGCAACCCTTACCTGCTTACGGCAGGATGGATTCACTACCTGGCGTTCGATTTATTTGTAGGCAGCTGGGAAGTGCGGGATGCTCAGCAGCAGGGCGTTAATCATCTGTTGGTGATTCCTTGTCTGCTGCTTACTTTCCTATTGGGGCCAACCGGCTTAGTGCTTTATTTAGTTGTTCGCACGATAAAGACTAAGCGGTTTATGCTTTAGGCCTTTGCCTGCTATCGGCCTCCCATCATGCCTTTAATGGCCGCGGGGATATCCGCTGGGAAGACTATAAATTTGGAGTTGTCGGAACTCGACAAATTCTGCAGAGAATTGATGTATTTTTCACCCAATAAGTAAATCACTGGAAGTTCTTTATCGCCAATGGCGGCAGTGACTAGCGAGATGGAATCTTTGCTGGCTTGGGCTAAAATCACTTGGGATTCGGCTTCCCGTTTGGAGGCTTCGAGCTTGCCCTCGGCCTGCAGAATTGCGGCTTCCTTGTCGCCGGAGGCTCGCGTGACTGTGGCTCGCCGGGCTCGTTCTGCCGCGGCTTGTTCTTCCATTGCCTGCTGCATCGTTGGGGACGGATTAATGTCCTGAATCTCGACAGTTTTTAGAGTTATTCCCCAGTCTGAGATATCGTCAGAAATGGCGGCTTTCAGCTTTGCCTTAATATGATCCCGGGATGACAGTGCATCATCTAAACTCATTTCGCCGACAATCGAGCGTAGTGATGTCTGCACTAGAGTCTGGATAGCTCCCACATAGTCTTCAACTCCGTAAACGGCTTTCTCGGGTGAGACGATGTTAATGTAGGCCACCGCATTTGTGATTAGTACGGCGTTGTCCTTGGTGATAACTTCCTGAGAGGGAATATCCAAAACAACATCTTTGGTTGTTATTTTGAAGGCTACAGTGTCGATGTAGGGAATGATGAAGTTCAGTCCGGGATTTAGCGAGCCGTGGTATTTGCCTAGTCGCTGGACCACCCACTTGAAACCCTGTGGAACCTGTTTTACCCCTTGAGCGACGGTGATCAAAACAAACGCAACGATTGCTAACGCAAGTATTAGTCCCGGTTCCATGGTGTTCTCCTGTATCGCATTGCTGCGGGTTAACTAATTTAAATGCGGACTATACCTTTTTAACGATGAGCGAGTTACCTGACAAATCGACGACACTGGCGCGGTCACCAATTTGCAGCTCGTCTTGCGAGATGATCAGCCATTCGTCATTGCCCAGCAGCGGCGCCGGAAATCGAAGCATCCCTTTAGAATCGCCATTGGGCGGGCTTAATACCTGGCCAATTTCTCCTAACAGGGCCTCACGAGAAAGCCCAGCTTTCGTGCGGTCCTTAGATAGCGGCTTGAGTAACTTAAACCAAGCTATGGCAAAGCCTGTGGAGAGAACTCCCCAAATTAGTAGCTGTGCCACTAGGGCTAAATTGGGCGCTAGTAGCAAAACTAGCCCAACCGCGACGGCTGCAGCCCCAAACCAAAATATAAAGAATGAGCCAATGAAGATTTCCATTAGCATTAACGCAATGCCAATCACTATCCAGTGCCAATAGAGAAGCTCAATGTTCATGTCACTATTCCTCGGGGTTGGCTGCATTATTGAATTGTTTGGGCTACTAGTAAACAGCGAGATGTGAAGTCTGACGGATCCGCCGCCGAGACTCACTCGGTTAATGTTTGTTTGAATAAGCAATGAGAATTTGGTCAGATCATGGGAAACTAAGAACTGATGTTAAGCAATTGCCCAGAAAGGAACCGTTAGATTGACGCAGTTACAGTCGGCCATTCAATTGAGTGAGGGCGAGCGCATTGTGCATTTTTCCCATGCCAATGGCTATGCTCCGCAAACCTATACAAAGTTTTTGGATCCTTTTAAGAACGGCAATTCGGTGATAGCAAGTGTGCACCGGCCGTTGTGGGAGTCTAATCCGCATCCAAATTCCGTTTCCTCATGGCGTGAATTTGGCGAAGATATCAGTGAACTGGTTGAGTCTTTGGATCAGCCTGTACTAAGCATAGGCCATTCTATGGGGGCGGCTGCCAGCGTGATGGCTGCCGCAAAACAACCCTCCGGGTTCAAGGCTTTAGTGTTGGTTGAACCGGCGCTAGTGCCAGCTAACTATTATCGAATACTGCGTTGGTTTGGACCGCTCATTAAGGCTCGCTACCCCTTAATTACCCGAACATTAAACCGGGTTGACCGGTGGGATTCTCCGCAAAGTACATTTGCTCATTTCAGGCCAAAATCTGTTTTTCAAGGGTTTAGTGATGAGGTGCTATGGGATTATGTGGCGCATGGTACTTACACCGACTCCGAGGGTGGAACCCGCCTCAACTACAGCAAAGAATGGGAAGCCCGCTGCTATATGCTTGCCGATAATATTTGGCATGACTTAAGGGTGCTTTCGATTCCTGTCTTGGTGATTCGTGGTGCTCGGTCTAACACGTTTTCCCTTAAAACCTGCAAAGCTCTGCGCAGCGCTTGTCCAAACTTTGAGTTTCTAGAAATCCCCGGCGCCGGCCATCTGCTGCCGTTCGAGAAGCCGGATATTCTTGCAGGCGTGATAGGCAGCTGGATGGATAAGCTGTAGTAGTTTCGGCTTAACTATCTGTTAACAATAAATTTATTTCCTAGTCGTTAGTCTGAATAAGCACCAAGAGAGGCTTTTCATTGACTCGCGTTTTGCTAAATGGAATCAATATGATATCAAAATGTTTGTCCTGCCAGATTCTACACGAAGCAGTTCATTCGCTATTTAGCTCGTCGTGCTTAAAAGGGGAATCCCATGATTCAAGAAAAAAAGGCGTCAACCTACAATGGCTATGCGGCCTTGCCTGTCCTGTTAGGCATAAAATTGTTGAAGGCGCTGTTGGCATGGTCGACTTGGCGCTTGCTGCACTGCAAGAAAGAAACGTGGTGGTGCTGGACAATGAACGAAAGGCTGCCATGGTGAGCAACCTGCTGGTTATTTTGTGTGGGGAAAGTGCGGCATCACCGGTAGTAAACGCGGGAAGCTTGTACACCTAAGTTAAAAAATTTATTGCCAATTCTTCCTCTGATAATACTCAGCTAGGCCCGTGATGAAACGAAGAGCTTTTCCGCTGCGTATAAACGAAGAAATCTTAATGGCCATGCAGCGTTGGGCCAACGACGATGTGCGCAGTGTTAATGGTCAAATTGAATACCTGCTACGGCAGAGCCTAATTGCATCTGGCCGCTACAAGGCCCCAACAGCTGAGCCTGTAATAGAAGGTTCTACCCTAGAGCATGAGCAAAAGAAGGCGTTGCCGGGGGCAAAACAAAATAGTTGATTTCAATGTAAACCAGTCGCCTGTGGTTGCGTTTTAATAGCAACAGTCAACGAAACACCAAGGACTGGCTTTTAATTGGGAGAATTACTATGAAATTTATATCAGCGATCTTAGCAGTGGGATTCATCATGCTGTCGCCCGTCACAGGGTTTGCTCAGGAAACGTCAGATCAAGCCCAGGCGCCAACTGAGCCTTTGGGCACAAGCCAGGCCAATAGGGAACTCTCAGCCCAAGAGCGAGAAGCGAGAAGGGCGCAGATGCGCGCCCGGATTGACAGCCTAAGTGACGAGGAGCGCGCAGCGATTCAGCAAAAGCGCCAAAGTCGGATGCAGAGTCATCGACGCGAGCATCAAGCGATCAAACAAACAAAGCGTAAAAATGGGGCAGACAGCGACCCATAAAGTAATGCTGGTCACCAGTTCCTCTAGCTAATCCCTTCTCCAAACTGGCAAGGGCCTGCGGGCCTTTTTGCCCTTCCTGTAAATAGCACAATTTATTGTTTCTGCTGTTAACCTTTTTCGCAATGCCGACCTCTAATGTGTAAATTAGATTGAGTTAGGTAAATCGAAGAGGGGATTTTCCTTGTTACAGGAAACCGAAGAAGAACTGGTCAGATCAGCTCAGGCCGGCAATATTGCAGCATTTGAGCGGCTGATGCGGCTGCTTGAGCAGCAGATGCTTAGCGTAGCTGCGGGGTTCGCCCATACCCCTGATGATGCTAATGATATTTATCAAGACGCTATGCTGGCTGCGTTTAAGGCATTACCTAACTTTAAGTTGGAAAGTAAATTTAGCACTTGGGCACACAAAATTGTGGTGAACACTGCCTTGTCAAACAGGCGCAAGCTCAAGCGGACCTGGCGGAAAATGGCTGCAATTCAAGCTGAATATGAGTATGAAGAAAAGTACACAGACAAGCGCTCACCCGAGGACAGTGTTTTAGGTGAGGAACTAAGCCTGCAGATACAGAAAGCGATGGCGAAACTCAATGACTCTGAAAGGATAGCCTTTGTCCTTTGTCATCAGCAGGGATTCAAGTTGAAAGAAGCCGCTGAAATCATGAGCTGCAGCGAAAGCTCGGTAAAGGTGGTGCTCTTTAGAGCCAGAAACAAACTAAAGCAACGTTTAGCAGATTATCATTAGGAAAAGTTATTCATGACACTGCCTGATACGATTGAACAACAGCAAATGCTAATTATGGATTATCTCTACGGCGAGATGTCCGCTGCCCAGCGCCTAGATTTTGAAACAGCGCTCACGCAAAATTCGGCATTCAATAGGCTTTATGAAGCCGAACTTAAATTCGATGCTAGCTTTCCCATTGGCGTGGCGCCAGCGATTGATGCTGAGCGAATTGAAGGCAATCGGTGGTTGCTGAGACAAAAACTCAAGCAGGCGAACCGGCCAGGTTTTTCCCTGAAGCAACTTATCGCCGATGTAATGCAGCGCCCCTTAACGGCAGCCTTTCAGGGTGCGGCGATGGCACTAACATTTGTTTTAGGGGTTATGGTGGCAACGCCTGAGTCTGGCGTTAACCTCTCTGGCGAGGTGGTTGCAGCGAATGGCAATGAGCAGTCGCCTTTAGCGTTGATCAACGATGATGATTTCGAAATCTATAGACTTAAAGTCAATAACTACGACGCCATGACCGGTGATATCGATCTGTCATTCTCGCTGGCATCCGAAACCCGGCTGTCTGGCAATGTCGCCGATGCGTCAATTAGTCAGCTTATGGCCGTAGCGCTTTTGGATGACATCAATAGCGCGTCTCGGTTAGACACCATTAATGCCCTGCAGCCAGTGCTTGCGGGTGACAAAGTCTACACAGCGCTTATCCACGTGCTAACCACGGACCTAAATCCTGGAGTGCGTTATCAGGCGGTGCAGTCGCTGGTAACCTTGACCCATGTGGAAAAGGTTAGGGATGCCCTGCGCTATGCGCTGGTCGAGGATGTTAACCCTGGGGTTCGAATTCAAGCCTTTGAAGCTTTACTGCCCTACCAAGACGAACAGACACTAGACGTGTTTAGAAGCCAGATGAATTCAGATAGCAACGAGTACATCCGGGCGCAATCAAGATTAATAATCGAACAGCTAGAAGACTCTAGTATCAATTTATAGGTGGTTCCGAAAGGAGCAGAGGTTATGGTTATGTCTGAATTTTCAAATGCAGTATCTAACACTCTTATTCTTATTTCATTCGCGTCGCTAGCGTTTGTTGCTAACGCTGCAGACAATGACTTAGATCGGGAATTCCAAGTAAGTCCAGGGGGCAAATTGGTGCTTGCCAGTGACGCCGGAGCAATCGATGTTCAAGCCTGGGATAACAGCTCGGTGCGGGTATCAGTGCGCGATTCTAGTGGCTTCACCGTGGATATGAATCAGGCGGGAGACACAGTGCGTGTAATAGCCGAGGCCAATAGTGGTGGGTTATTCAGCAGAATGCGCAGCAATATTCGTTTTAGCGTAATGGTGCCTGCTGAGTTTGACGTCGAGCTAGATACAGGTGGCGGGGCGATCTTAGTCTCCGATTTAACAGGCAACGTTGACGCCGACACCAGTGGGGGGGGTATAGAGATTGGCAACATTACTGGCGGTAAGGTTGTTGCTGATACCTCTGGCGGGCGAATCCAAATAGGCGACGTCGACGGTGACGTGGAGGCTGATACCTCTGGCGGGCCAATTGAAATTGGCAATGTAAGTGGATGGGTTGTTGCGAATACTTCAGGCGGCAGCATTCGTATTGGCAACGTGCAGGGTGACATGACGGCGGATACCTCGGGTGGCAGTATTGACGTTGGTCAGGGTGGGGCAACAGTTAAATTAGACACC
Source organism: Pseudohongiellaceae bacterium (assembly GCA_047617585.1). Lineage (GTDB taxonomy): Bacteria > Pseudomonadota > Gammaproteobacteria > Pseudomonadales > Pseudohongiellaceae > UBA9145. The sequence goes on from JBLGBD010000006.1 coordinate 51,721, forward strand.
TCCGGCGGCACAATCAGAGCGGCGTATGCCCTCGGTCCTGTTTATGCGGACACCTCCGGCGGTAATATCTATTTAGAAGGCAGTGCTACCAGTGTCGAGGCCGACACCTCCGGTGGCAACATCGTAATAGAGCGCTCAATCGGGGAGGTGGATGCCGATACCTCAGGTGGCAGTATTACGATCAGAAATAGCGTTGGGCCAATTAATGCTGATACCGCAGGTGGCAGGATCGAAGTGGAACTGGTCTCTTTGGACGGTATTTCAGCCGAGCCTGTAGATTTAGAAACGGCGGGTGGAGATATTACCCTGCGTTTGCCAAGCACCTTCGCGGCGACTATCCGAGCGAATTTACAGGTATCGAGACGGGGCCGCGGAGACTACGGCATTTATACTGACTTTCCTCTGACTATCCAGAATGATGAAGACGGCAACATTGTGGGTAGCGGTGATATCAATGGCGGCGGTGCCCGTATCTCGCTGGAAACCACCAATAGCGATATTCATATCGTCAGCGTCAATAACTAAGGCTTAGCAAAGCCATTGCTTGAATCAAACCAGCATAGCCATGCTGGTTTTTTTATGGGTGTTTAAACGAGATTTTGTGCGATTAAATGGTCGGGGATTTTATCGGCGATTTTTGCATGCAGCGCAGGCAGCTTAGACCAATGCACACCTTGCTTGTAGTGATGGGCAGTGTGGTAGCCCAAGTTTCCGGTAAGTTTATTGAAAAGAGGGTTGAGGTTGTTATGAGACGCCTCGAAATGGCAGTCGGTGTCGAGCCCGGCATGATGGTCATGGGTTGCCCAAGCGGTCATGAATAAGCCCATGAACATTGGCAACACGAAAACTAATAATCCAGGCCCGGGCCGGTAGGCGACTAAACCCGCCACAATGCAGAAAGTGATGAGGCTGAACAGGACAAAGGCAAAGCGCTCTTTGGGGTATCTTTTACCGACTTTGAACCCTCTAGGGTAAGCTGTCAGAGTTACCGCGAGGCTGTATTCCAGCTCGCCCATAGGAGACCCATCTTTGCGTTTCCAGCGACTTTCGTCCTTGGTTTGGTCGAGGTAGTTCATGTGGTGACCATAGACATGGTGCAGCACCCACAGATTGGTCGTTACCCCAGTATGTAGGGCATAGAAAAACTCAAGAATGCGATTTAGCGGCGTAAATTTAAGCGTCGGGGTATGCTGGTGATGATGATTCCAGGCACAAATTTGAGATTTGGGAATGATTAAGGCATAAAAATAGATGCCCAATAGGTAAGGATTGTTTACCAAGAAATAAACAAGAAAATCAATAGCACTGAGCGCTAGGATGAAGGTGACCGGGATCCGGTCGGCACTATTCTTAAACACTGGTAAGCGACAACACATAAGCTCTAAAAAAATCCAAGCCGAACATTAGCACAGACTCAACCCAAGAGTCATGGCTTAGATTTGCCAGATGCGATGAAAGGACTATTCGTAGCGTAGAGCATCTATAGGGTCTAGGTTTGCCGCCTTCGCCGCCGGCAAAATACCAAACAAAACCCCCACGAAGCCCGAAAACCCCAGCGCCAGAGCAATAGACCAAAACGGTATGCTGGCCGGCGGAAAGCCCGGGATGCTGCTGGAAATGAGTGTTCCTAAGCCATAACCAAGGGTTAGGCCGATAATCCCCCCCAAAAGTGACAGCAACAACGCCTCGATCAGAAATTGCAGCAGGATATGGTGGCGTTTGGCACCTATGGCTTTGCAGATACCGATTTCTCGGGTTCGTTCGGTGACCGATACCAGCATAATGTTCATAATGCCAATGCCGCCGACTAGCAGGGAGATACTGACAATACCGCCAATCACGATTGTCACCATGTTAATGACGGTATCGAAAGTTTCCATTAATTGCTCAGAAGTCTGAATGGTAAAATCATCGTCCTCATCGCCGCTTAGGTTGTGGGCGTCTCGCAGTATTGTGGTGAGCTGTTGACTCACGTCTTCAATGTCGGCGTTCTCAGTCAGGCTAAGCTGAATCTGGATATCGGTTCTGGCCTGATTGCCTTGCAGGCTCTGCATGGTGGCATAGGGCATGATCACCATGTCGTCTTGGCTAAAGCCCATTAGATCGCCCTTTACCGCCAGCAGGCCAATCACTTTAAACCATTCACCGCCTATTTCTACGTACTCGCTGATCGGGTTTTCTGGCAGGCTCAAATTCTCTCGCACCTTGTCGCCGATGACGACGACTCGTCTACGGGTAGAGTTATCGCTTGGCGCGACGAAGCGGCCTTGGGACACATAGTATTGGGCGACATCTTGAAAGGCATAGGTGGTGCCCATGATCTGGCTATAGGCGGTTTGTGAGCCGAACTTGATTTGCGAGGCCCGGTTGGCATACAGGATGGGAGTGATCTGGGCGATGCCATCGGCGCGGCGCTCGATCATGGTCAAGTCTTCCCCGGTTAGGCGGGCGCGGATGCCTTTCATTTGATCTTCCAGCGGGGTGTAGGATTCGATCGTCAAACTGTTCGACCCCAGTGATGCAAAAGTGTCGCCGATAAACGCGCTCATGCCTTGGGTTACCGACACCACCGCGATCACGCTGGCTACTCCGATAACAATGCCGAGGGTGGTTAGGAAGCTGCGCAGACCGTGGGCAATGATTGAGACAAAAGCGGCTCTGGAGCTTTCAAGCAGTGCGAATAGCATCGGTATCCTCCACAGCGGCAGCTGAATCGTGAAACACTTTGCCGTCTTTCATTTCCACAACGCGGCGGCAGTGCTGAGCGATTTCATGTTCATGGGTGACAACGATAAGGGTTTGCCCTTCGTTATGTAGCTCATCAAATAGCTGCATTATTTCGACTGTGGTTTTCGAATCCAGGTTTCCCGTAGGCTCGTCGGCCAACAAAATTGAGGGCTTGGTTACCAGCGCGCGGGCGATTGCTACTCGCTGTCGCTGGCCGCCTGATAATTGATTGGGCAGGTGGTCCATGCGATCTTTTAGCCCCACCCTCTCCAGTGCCTGTTCTGCCAGCAGTTTGCGCTGCCGATAGCCCACGCTGCGGTATATTAATGGCTGCATGACATTGCCAAGCGCGCTGGAGCGAGGCAGCAAGTTGAAACTTTGGAAAATGAATCCTATTTCTAGGTTACGAATTTCAGACAACTGGTTTTGATCCAGCGCCTCGACATTCTTGCCGTTTAAGTAATACTCGCCTGTGGTGGGTTTATCGAGGCAGCCCAAAATATTCAGCATGGTGGATTTGCCAGACCCTGAAGAGCCAATAAAAGCGAGGTAATCATTTTTATAGACACTGATGTCGATGCCATCGAGTGCCTTAACGGTTTGCGAACCCATCTCATAGTATTTAGTAATGTGGGACAGCTGGATAAGTGCCATGGCTAATACTCAGCTGCGTTACTGAATTCGCTTAGCATCAAGCCGGTCACCTTCAAGCAAGTGGCGCAGCTCTTGGTTGGGGCCAACCACTATTTCGATGTTGCTATCAATATCGCTGAGCAGCTCTTGGTATTCATCGTCAGAAAGGCCAACGTCGACCTTGGTTTTTTTGGCGATGCCGTTGTCGTTGATAAAAATAAAATGCTCGCTGCGAAGTTCTGAGCGGTCTTCTTCAAACAGAATGGCTTGAATCGGAATGGCCGACACTTGCTGGTCTTGGCGAGTAAAAATTTCAGCGCGGCAAGACATGCCCGGGCGCAGCACTACGTCGCCGGCATCGATGATTTGTATTTTTACGGTGAAACTTAAACCCTGCCGACCGGGGGCGACCTTGGCAGTGTTGGCAATATAGCGCACCTCTCCCAACATGGGTTGGTCGGGATAGGCGATAGCAACAATCTCGGCCCGTTGACCAATTTGAATAGTTGCGACATCGGCTTCGTCCACTAGCACCTCGGTATAAATACTGGCGGGGTTGGCGATAGTCATTAACGAGGAGCCTGGAATATTGGTCGAACTTGCGATAGCGGTCTCGCCGACTTTGATATCCAAACTGGTGATCACTCCATCAATGGGGGCAACAATCTTAGTTTTACTTAACTGATCATTCACCTGATCTAACTGGGCTTCAACTTGAGCGAGGCGTTCCTTTGATGATTTTAAA
>JBLGBD010000007.1:0-53661 GCA_047617585.1 Pseudohongiellaceae bacterium
CTCCACCAGCTTTCTCGATGGTCGCAATCAGCCCGCCGATAATGAGTGTAAACACTAATACCCGGGTGTCTCCTGGATCACTAAACACATTGATAACCCCATCCAACGCCATGGCGAGGCCGCTTAAGGGGTTCACAGACTCTAAAATACAGAAGCCAATCCAGATGCCAATGCTCAGGGAGATAATGACCTGGCGGGTAACAATTGCGAGAACGATTGCCAATAGCGGCGGTATTACTGACATCCAGCTTACTTCAACCATGCATAACTCCAGCTAAGGATCTTGTTGTTGTGTCTCGGTAGTGGTCCGAAGGGGCTTTATTCTTAGTACTTCGGGAGTATATGTAATTAAGCCCGCCGCGGAAACGCCAAGTATTTTCACCTAAGGATTGGTGCCAACCATGGCTAATATTGCACTATTGTGATACACATAATCGATCTCGGTGGCAGTTTCTCAGTGCTTGTTGCAGTAGAAATGCCTAACAGCTTCTTGCACAGTACACCGCGGATACATCCCAACAATAATAATTCGGGAGGTATGCCCCATGGATAGACGATCCTTTCTTAACAACATGAGCGCCGCGACGGTGGCAACTATTGCGGGCGGTGCCACCCTCTCGCAAAAAGCCGACGCGCTTGAAGATGCTATGAGTGTAGAGCTAGACAAGCAAATTGCCCTGCCGGTATTTTGCACAATCGAGCCCACACCAAGCCCAATCGCCGGCGATGACAGGCCCTGGTATCAGCACTATGACCCGCGCCTGCCCGAGATGCCTGCTAAACCTACCTTAATTGACTTTTTTAAGCTGCGCTTCGCCCCTGCCAACCATGTGCTGCAAAGCGCACGCCTGGCGCAGAAAAATGGCATGGATGAAAAAGTAGTGCTGGCTTGTTTGCTGCACGACATCTGCGTCAGTAATTTGATCAGAACCGACCATGGCTATTGGTGCGCACAGATGGTGGCACCCTACGTGGAACCAGAAATTAGCTGGGCAATTGAGAAGCATCAGGCGCTTAGGTTCTTTCCCGACCCTGCAGTAGGCTATGAATACCCAGAGGCCTATATTCGCTTTTTCGGCGCCGACTACCGCCCCGAGCCCTATATCGTTGCCGCCCATGAAGAAGCTAAAAAGCACCGCTGGTACATGACTGCGCGCCTTATTACCTTAAACGATCTGTATTCGTTTGAAGAAGGCGTTGTCGTCGATATAGATGACTTCACCGACATTATTGGTCGCCACTTTCGTCAGCCGAAAGAAGGCCTTGGCTTTGATGGCAGCCCCGTGGCCCATATGTGGCGCAGCATGATTTGGCCTAATAACTTTCTGTAGCTAAAGTGACTTGAGCTAAAACCAATTGCGGCGAGATTATCCATGCTATAGCTCAGCGCCTAATTGAGACTTCGCCCACACCCAACTCGATAGCAATGTGGTGCTCGCCATCGCCCTCGTAATAGGCCTGTGCGCTCACGAAACTGCGCTCGTTGTCGGCGTTGCTGCCGAAGCCTCTAAGAGTGGCGTCCCCCACCCCCACCGATGCTTCAATTTTGTCGAAATCGACCTCATCCGTGTCAATAGTGATGGAGCCTACCCCAAGCTCTAGCGCCAAAGAGTTTTGCAGAGCTTTAACGGTAACCTCACCTACATCCATTTCAATTTCCATGGCTAGCGTTGCAGGCACCTTAAGGCTCCAATGCTGTTCTATTTTTCGCTCAGTGATGCCGACATAAAGCTCTCCACCATTTGCTTCCACGTCAAGCTCAATATCTTCAACATTACGCCGCCGCCAAGAAAGCCAACTGCGCTCCGCGTGCAGCTCAATATCGATCTCTACGGTGTCCTCATCCCATACTTCGATAGCTAACTCGCCTACAGTTAACTCCAATCTTAGGCGCTCAAAATCATCCGCTGAGAGGGACTGGCTAATATGCTTATAGTTGTCGGCAAAGCTTGAACTGGCCGCTAGGATTAAAACTAAGAGATAAAGTTTACGCAGTTTCATACTGGTGGCCCTTTGATAGTATTTCGTTGTTTCGCAAACGCGGTTAAACTCGTTAATAATTAGGACGAGCTATGAGTAATATTAGTTACAATTAATTATTGCCGCGCCATTGCTAAAAATGATCTAGATCAGCAGGCGCCGCTAAAATCGTTCATATTGCGCTAATCTCCGCAAAACTATTGACCTGTATCAGTCTTGGGTTGAATAGAATGGAGACAATAGAATTCAATCACAGATAAAGCGTTTCTTAACCCACAGTAAGGAAGGAATCCATGAAGCAGTTTAAAAACATCTTGTTTGTTAACGAGCCTAGCTCTATATCCAAGTCAGCGGCACAGCGTGCGGCTCATTTAGCAGAAAAGAACTCTGCCAAGTTAACGCTTTGTGATGCCAGCAAGGAACTGTCTCGTTCATTGCCTCAGCTACGGAAAACCCTGGAAAAAATTCACAAAGACCAGATGCAAGCCCAGTTTGAGCCAGGCGTACTCGAAAAACTGAAGGCGAAAACTAAGCAGCTTACAGGCACGCCCTTTATCGTAATCATCAAACAAGTCATAACAGGCAAACACGATCTGGTGATCAAAACCGCGGAAAAAAGCAGCAGCTTGTTTGGTGGCCTGTTTGGCGAAACGGATCTGCACTTAATACGCAAATGCCCAACCCCGGTGTGGATTGTTAAGCCCTCACGGAAAAAGACTTACTCTAAAATCGTAGCCGCCGTAGACCCCGATCCAGATGTGCCTTCTCATGCTGCGCTTAACAAGGACATTTTGGATATGGCCATCTCCTTGGCAGAGAAAGAAAACGCCCAGCTCGATATAGTGCACGCCTGGCAGATCGAAGGCGAAGAACTGCTAAGAAGTAACCGAGCGGCGTTAACCTCGAAGCAGGTTGATGAAATGGTAAAAGAGGTGAAAGAAAAGCATCACCTATACATGGACGAGTTGCTGCAAAGCTTTGACCTGAGCAAAGTGAAGCACAAGGTTCACCTGCTCAAAGGTGTGCCCGGCAAGTGTATACCAGAGCATGTAAAAAAATCCGACGCCGACCTGATAGTCATGGGCACGCTGGCTCGGACTGGGATCGAAGGTTTCTTTATCGGCAACACCGCCGAGAAAATTTTACGCAACGTCGATTGCTCAGTGTTAACGGTTAAACCTGAAGGCTTTAAATCACCTATTAACGGTTAGCGCCCAAAACCTAAAGCCGGCGCTAAGCAAAAGTTTAGCGCCGGCTTTTTTATGCCTGAGTGTTACATGTCACTGATGCTAAAGCGGACAAAGCGCAGCACCTCGATTGCGCTTTCGAGCTGCCCAGCCACAGCGTGGATTTTCTGCGCAACCGTCACACTTGGGTCTTTAATAAATTGCTGCAGAAGCAGCGGCGTATTGTCCTCGCTTGGCGCCTCGCCTTTAAACCGCAGTGGACTGACATTCACGGTATCTTCTTTATGAATGCCCAAAGGGTTGGTCGCGGCAATATGTACAGCTAAGTCCCGCGCCAACTGTTCGAACTCATCAGTTTGCATAGCGTACCTATAGGGTGTCTCGAGTTCTATTAGCACACCGATCTCATGGTTATGAATGTAGGACTGAATATAGCGCATTGGGGTGATCTCCAAGTCACGGGTTTGGAAATATGCAGGAGTTGCGGCGACTATTGGTTGCCGGTTTCGCTATTGGTGATCATGCCTGTATAGTTGTACTGCGTACACTGCTATAAACCGCCATTTATTCAAACCAACGGCCTGCGCCTACAAGGAGCTTAAGGGTTGATCCTCAACAACTACAGAACCCTATTAGTTCTTACCCTCGCCCAATGCTTTGGCCATACCGCCACACCGATTTTGGTGCTGCTCGGTGGTATCGTTGGCGCCAAGATTGCCCCCTCGATGGATCTCGCCACCCTGCCCATTGCCATCCAAATAATGGGAGTTGCCAGTGCCGCCATACCGGCATCGATATTGATGTCAAAAGTGGGGAGAAAGGCCGGCTTTCTCACTGGTACCGCGTTGGCCATTGTTGCCGCCCTATTAGCCGCTTACGCGGTCTATCAAGAATCATTTGTATTGTTTTGTTTGGCTGCGTTTCTAATCGGCAATTATGTCGCCTTTCTGCAGCAGTTTCGATTTGCCGTAGCAGAATCAGTCACCAGCGACAAAGTTCCCCGCTCGCTTTCTATACTAATGCTGGCTGGCATTTTCGCCGCAGTGGTTGGTCCCGAAATTGGCCGTCGCTTTAGCAGCCTAGAACAGCTGCCTTTGTATGTAGGCTCCTTTCTTGGCATGGCAGCAATGCTATCAATCTCGTTTCTCATTTTGCTTTTGTTTTACCGCAACACACCGGTTGTAGCCAAACACCACGAAGGGGTGGCCAGGCCGCTTCGCCAAGTGTTCAAACAGCCAAAAATTATTTTGGCCATCACAGCCGCAGCAATGGCCTATAGCGTAATGAGTCTAGTTATGACCGCCACACCGCTGAGCATGCACGAGATAGACCATCACTCACTAGACGACACCACCTGGGTTTTACAAAGCCACATTTTGGCTATGTATGTTCCTTCTTTTTTCAGCGGGCTTTTAATTTCATGGCTTGGTGTACAAAGAGTCATTCAAGCGGGTTTTGTACTAATGGCGACCTGTATAGTCATCGGCTGGGGCCAGCCTGAATTTATTCATTATTGGGGCGCGTTGGTTTTTCTCGGGATTGGTTGGAACTTTCTGTTTCTTGGCGGCACTACTTTGCTCACACAAAGCTATCGCAATTCTGAGCGCTTTAAAGTTCAGGCCATCAATGATTTCACCGTGTTTGGCTTACAGGCCGTTGGCTCGTTGAGCGCAGGCGTATTATTAGCAACGGTTGGTTGGAACGGTGTGATGGGTTTTGCGCTGCCGGGGTTGCTACTGTTGGTTTTGGTTTTATTTTTTGGCGGCCGGGCTATGGCAGTAAGGGACAAGAGTCTTTTGGCCGATAGTTAGCTGTGACGGTCATTAAAGTGAAAAGCGAACCCACGTCACTGCTTCCAAATCTTATTCGTAGCTAAAGCTATCAAAGGAGCGTTGTTATCTAGCGCGCCTACAAAAAATATTATGCTACTTACGCAAATAATCATTACGTTACTTTGCCCAGTTAGTTGAGTCACTTTGTTGAGATAGTCCGCGATTCAATTTAGTCGATAAGCGTTGTCGAAATCAGGATACTCAGCCTCGCTAGCCGGCTGCCACAGTCAACAAATCGATGACCGCTGTATCTGCGTCCTTGTCACCGATGCACCATTGCTTCTAACCGAAGGAAGTAAAATCGTAATCGTCACGTTTACTATTCGCTACCAAGCGATTTTTCCTAGCCATGGTTGCACGGATTCTATTTTCAGAACTTGTGCGATTAGTCTGTTGGGCTTTCTGTTTTAAAGGCTCTAGCATTGTTTTGATTACAGAGTACAACACCACTACACCTGCTCTTAGCAGGCAGAATTCCATAGGCGCGTCAGTCTCTTTTTTAGTCTTCCATTAACCGCACATCCCCTTCGCTTTCCGTAATTACTTCGAAATTTTTTGGGGGCTTTTAATTTTTTGCGTCGTCAATGCACCTTTTTAAATATTCCTTTTTTAACGCGCCGGTTTTCATCAGCCTTAAAGCCGGGCAATTTACCCTCTGTGGCATGCCTGTAGGCGGTCGTTTAGGTTAGCGCTAAATGCGCTGCCAACGCTTTTATGGTTAAAATTTTAATCAGCCATATAAGGGTAAGGTCTCTTTCCTCCTCGTGTAAATCGCGAAATATTTGGGTGTTCGAAATAAAAAGCTATATTCATACAGAGAGCTCTGTATGACGTATTGTAAATTCCCGCTTGAAAATATGTACCATATTTGGTACGTTTTCGAATGACTGGCGGTAGTAGGAAAAAAGTACCAGCCGTCTTCTACCGGTCGGAGAGTGGCAATGAGCCAGTGCGAGACTGGTTATTTGGACTATCCACGGTTAACCGGAAGACAATTGGTGCTGATATTTAGACGGTCGAATTTGGCTGGCCAGTGGGTATGCCCGTATGTCGTCCTATGAAAGACGGCCTACATGAAGTAAGGACGAATCTTGATGATGGGCGAATCGCGCGGGTTCTGTTCTGTTTTCACAGTAACAAGAGGGTGCTTTTGCATGGAATTATTAAGAAGTCGCAGAAAACACCCAAGCCAGACTTGGATCTGGCAAAGAAACGTAAAAGAGAGGTAGATCATGGCTAAACAAAATAAATTTATCGGTTCATCCCTCGATAATCTACTTGAAGAAACCGGCGAACTCGCAGAGGTAAGCACCGTAGCTATCAAGCGAGTGATTGCATGGGAAATCACCCAGAAAATGGAAGTCGAGCATCTCTCTAAAACCACAATGGCAGAATTGATGCACACCAGTCGTTCTGCTTTAGACCGCCTGCTTGATCCCGCCAATACCTCAGTTACGCTGCACACATTGGACAATGCTGCTCGTGCAGTTGGTAAGACCTTGCGCATCGAATTATCTTAATGTTTATTCTTCTCGGCCAGCTCAAGACAGACCTAGCTGAAATTTCCTGAAGCTCTCAAGCTGACTTCCCTATACCCGCAATAGGCTGAAAATCCTGCCTTAATAGAGACTAAGACATTCACCTCCGTGCTAGGTTCACATAGCCCTCTGCCGACACTGTCAGAGTTAGACAAATCGCGTGGTACTGCATAAGCTTTTTTGTGTGTTATGCGGCATGCAGTGGTTTTATACGAGCAACTTCTTTCTTCAAGGCTTGCGATGCAACCCAAAGATCTACAGTGCGCTGAGCGTTTAGCCAAAATTCTGGTGAGTTATTGAAAAGGCGACCCAATCGGATTGCCATTTCTGGGCTTAGTGCGCGCCTTTCACGCAACAATTCATTAATGGACTGCCTGGAGACACCCAATGAATTTGCCAAACTAGAAACTGTTAGCCCATAATCCGGCAAGAAATCTTCGCGCAGCATTTCACCAGGGTGCGTAGGTTTAAGCATAAGACTCCCAGAATTCTTTATAGCCATTACAATCATCTCCTATTTAATTTAATGGTAGTCACAAAATTCAACATCATAGGCATCACCATCTTCAAATCTAAAACATATGCGCCATTGATCATTGATGGTGATGGAGTATTGCCCTTTTCGATCGCCTGAAAGTTGGTGAAGCCCATTGCCTAATGGAGCTTTCAAATCAACCAGACTTGTTGCAATGTTCACATATTCCAGCTTACGGACCGCTCTAGAAAGCACGTCAGGAGGAATCTTTCTTGACTTGCCCCGCTGGTAAAGCTCTTTGGTATGCTTGTCAGCAAACGTCATGGATCATGAAAAGCAACGTAACGCGTCACGTGACATGATGCAACCTTCGACATGCTCAGAGGATGGAGGTACTGTGTAGCGTTATAAGTTTGGGATAATTGCAATTCAAAAAGTACATTTACCAGACGTGTAAAAATTGACCGGTGGAGGCGTTCGAATTTGGAACGGGCTTGGCAGCTTACTTATTAAATTAATGGTGCCCGGGGCCGGAATTGAACCGGCACGATCTTTCAATCGAGGGATTTTAAGTCCCTTGCGTCTACCAATTTCGCCACCCGGGCAAATCAGAGGTGGTCTTTCTGGGCTCACCTATCAAAATCGGTGAGCTGTCGTGCGGGGAATAATGGAGGCTGAGGTCGGAATCGAACCGGCGTTAACGGAGTTGCAGTCCGCTGCATGACCACTCTGCCACCCAGCCATTAATCGTTTTTCTGTTCTTATTGCTGTCCTTTACTAAAATCCTGCAATCTTTAACCAACGGTCGGAATGATTCGTTTTTGAGCTAAGCTCAAAACCTCACCCTTCGGGCCGCGTTACCGCGGTCTGCGCTGCTTTGCAGCTTTGATTCTACATTGAGCTAAGCTCAAAACCTCTCCCCTTCGGGGCAGCGCATCGCGCTGTCTGCGTCGCTACGCGCCTTTCGAACCTATGTTAACGCAGTTGCAGTCCGCTGCATGACCACTCTGCCACCCAGCCATTAATCGTTTTTCTGTTCTTGTTGCCTTTCCTTTGCTCTAGCTGTTAGCTTTTTATCGCTTTGCTTGACGCCATACTACTGGTTAGCTACAAGCGACGCGAATGATAGAGGATGCGCGCGCTGGAGGCAAATTGGAATTGGCCTGTGGCGGGCTTTGTTTGGCTTTATTCCGGTAATGGGATGAATTCTTCCTCGTCGCCGGGCACTTTTGGGAAATTACCGGCTTTCCAGTCAGCTTTGGCCTGCTCTATGCGCTCTTTGCGGCTGGAGACAAAATTCCAGTGGATATGTCTTGTGGTCATCTTCTCGCCGCCGATTAAGGCAATGCGGGAGTCTGCGGTGGCCTCTAGGGTGATCTCGGCGCCTGAGTGCAGCACTGCCATGGAAAACTCTTTGATGGCAGTGCCGTTGACTGTGATGCGCCCTGCGGCGACATAGATTGCGCGGTCTTCGGTGTTGGGCAGGGTTAGCTGCTGGCCGGTTTTTAGGTGAGCCTCTAGATAAAGGGTTTCCGCGAAGGTCTTTACCGGTGAGATAAGGCCATAAGCGCTACCCATCATCACTCTCACGGCCACGTCATTCACCTGCGTGGTAGGTATGTCCCATTCGTCGTAATGATAAAACGCGGGGTCAATCTCTTCATCTGCCTCAGGCAAAGCCAGCCACAGCTGCAGTGCATGCAGCACCGAGCCACTGGCTCGCAGGTAATCGGGGGTGCGCTCGCTATGCACTATGCCTTTACCGGCTACCATGAGGTTTATATCCCCTGGCAATACTTCAACGTCATTGCCCAGTGAATCTTTGTGCTGAAACGAGCCTTCGAACATATAGGTGACAGTGGCGAGGTTAATGTGCGGGTGTGGCCGTACGTCGATGCCATCGCCGGGGGCGAAATTGGCTGGGCCGGCGTGATCGAAAAAGATCCAAGGGCCTACCATGCGCCTGGTTGGAAACGGCAGCGACCGCCGCACGGAAAATCCGCCTAGGTCTTTTTTACCAGGGCGTATAACCAGCTCTATACCATCACAGGGTTCGTTGTCGCAGTCGTTATTGTCGATATGGGGGGATAAGTTGCTCAAACAAAGCCTCCTGGGCAAGCCATCAGAGCGGCAACATTGGATTAACCGCAAGCGTGGTGGCGCGGAGTTGTTGCTTGGCTGGATGTTAGCTGTAGTAACAAATTTCTAGAAGAAATGGAGCGGGAAACGAGACTCGAACTCGCGACCCCGACCTTGGCAAGGTCGTGCTCTACCAACTGAGCTATTCCCGCATCATGAAGCCGTATTATGCTCAGTTTCCAGGTTAGGATGCAATCGTCAATCCCGTGCCTGATCAGTTTTTAACAACTGCCTAAGCGTGCTTCTTGGTACTTGATTCGAGGTGAATCAAGAGAGGCGTGTATTCTAATGACTAGAACTTTTAAGTCAACAAGAAGCTGCATGATTTATAGCAAGTTTTGCCTGTAAGTGATGGTTTAGACTCAAGAAGTTAAACCCGCCGCCTTATTCTTCAGGAAACAACACATCCCATGCATTTTGAAAGTATTCGCCCATAGACCAAAGGCTTAAGCCGGCAGCCACATAGGTGGTGATATAACCCACCTGCAAGATCCAAAAAGGGAAGTCATCGTGGAACAAAAGCAACGCGCAAATGGCGATCATCTGCACGGTAGTCTTGAGCTTGCCGCTAAATGCCACGGCCACCTGTTCACGTTTGCCGATCGCCGCCATCCACTCTCTTAAAGCCGAGACCAAGATCTCTCGGGCAATGATGACGATGGTAGCAGTCAGTATTAGGGGGTATTCGCTGGCCAGCATAACTAAAACCCCTACCACCAACAGTTTGTCGGCAACCGGGTCTAGAAACGCGCCGAACTCGGAGGTGAGGTTGAGTTTGCGGGCCAAATAACCGTCTAGCCAATCGGTTAGGCTGGCAATGGCAAAAGCCACGGCGGCTAGCAAGTTAGCGTAGCGCCAGTCGGCATAGTAAATAAGAATAACCACAGGAATAAGCGCGATACGCGACACGGTGGCTAAATTGGCAACATTCATAAACGGCAGTGTCTTTCTTGCTTGTGATTAACGACAAACCACAAGTAACTGTGTTGTTTTTAGCTGAAACTTATTTAAACACGGGTTTATTCAGCGCATAGGCTAATAGTACTAGGTATTGTGCAAGTGCCCATAGATGTTTTCGGCCAGCTTGTGGCTTATCCCAGTGACTTTCGCTATTTCAGCCTCGCTGGCATTGTTTAAACCTTGCTGGCCACCAAAGTGTTTCAGCAGTTCGCGGCGCCTTTTCGGGCCTAAACCGGCTATTTGCTCCAAGGGCGAGACCGTGCGGGCTTTACTGCGGCGGGCACGGTGGCCAGTAATGGCAAAACGGTGGGCTTCATCGCGCACCTGCTGCAACAAGTGGAGCGCCGGCGATTCAGTAGGAATGGCAATCTCTTTGTAAAATGAACCCAGTTTGATAAACAGTGTTTCCTGCCCTGCGCGCCTGCTAATGCCCTTGGCAATGCCCAACAGCAGCATTTCCGGTAGCTGAAACTGCTCTAGCACGTTGTGAGCCTGAGTTAATTGGCCTTTGCCACCGTCAATCAGCACGATATCGGGTATCTTGGCCTCGCCTTTTGCCAGCCGAGTGAAGCGCCGCTTTAACACCTGTTCCATGGCCGCGTAGTCATCCCCGGGGGCAATGTCGGTTATGTTAAAGCGTCGGTAATCGGTTTTAACCGCACCGTTTTCATCAAACACCACGCAGGATCCCACGGTATTCTCCCCCGAGGTATGGCTTATATCAAAACACTCAATCCGACTGACCGCGTGCTCAAGGCCAAGGGCTTCTTGCAGCAGGGCAAAGCGCTGATGGGTGTTTTTCTTGTTGCTGATATACCCTAGCAGGGTCTGCTTGGCGTTGGCGTGCGCCAGCTGTAACCACTTGGCCCGGTGCCCTCTTACCCGCATCGACAGCTTGATTTTGCGGGCGGCAATATAGCTCAGAGCGTCCTGCATTTCAGTGGCATCCTCGAGCACATGCGGAACAATGATCTCAGCCGGAATGTTGGCCGCCTTATCGTCCCCAAGGTAGGTTTGCGAGATAAACGCCGAGAGCACTTCGCTGGCGGCTTCGGCCAGGCGAAACTTGGGGTAAAAACTCTTGCTGCCAATAATACGGCCGCCTCGTACGTAAATCACATGGATACACACATAGGGCTGTTCAATTTCAGCCGCAATTATGTCGGCATCGCCGCCCTGATTCGCCACATACTGCTGCTCTTGAATGCGGCGCAAATACATAATCTGGTCTCGCACCACCGCCGCTCTTTCAAAGTTCTCAACCGCCGCTGCCTGCTCCATGGTTTTGGTCAGCTCACGGGTCAGCACATCGCTTTTGCCCTGCAGAAACAGGGTCGAGTAATGCACATCTTTGGCATAATCCTCGGGGCTGACTAAATTCACGCAGGGGCCGGTGCAACGGTCTATCTGATACTGCAAACAGGGTCGCGACCGGTTGCTGAAATAGCTGTCTTCACACTGCCGTACCCGAAATACTTTCTGCAAAATCTGCAGGGTTTCTCGAGTGGCGTGGGCACTGGGATAAGGCCCGAAGAAGCGGCCACTGCGGTTACGGCTGCCACGGTAGAAAGACAGCCTGGGGTATTCGTCGCCTTCAGAGAGCATGATGTAGGGGTAAGATTTATCGTCCCGCAGCTGAATATTGTAGGGCGGGCGCAGCGTCTTGATGAGGCTTTGTTCTAGCAGTAAAGCCTCAGTATTGCTGTTGGTCACAGTAATTTCGATACTGCGTATCTTGGCAACCATGGCCATGGTCTTGCTGGCCAAGCCGGAAGCACGGAAATAACTGGTAACCCGGTTTTTTAGATTGCGAGCCTTACCCACATAGATAACTTTGCCCTCGCCATCCTGCATTCGGTAAACCCCCGGCAGAGAGCTTATGGTCGCCAGAAAGCGTTTTGAGTCGAAGCCCGGGTCAGGCGTTTCGGCTTGGGGGGCATCAATTAGGTTTGGATCGTCTTGCTTGGGCATTGTCCAGCCAGTAAAGCCGCCATTGGCGGCCCGTTAGGTTATAAATTCAAGCTGGGAGAGTAGCGGAAGCGGCCTTGCGGCTCAACTAGCGGCGCGTTCTAAAGACAAGCTCTCACCGAAGTCACTGAACTCTTCAGAGAGCCCATATTTAACGGCGAGTATGGTTAGCTCTACATCGCTTTGGATGCCTAACTTCTCAAATATGCGGTAGCGGTAGCTGTACACGGTTTTAGGGCTTAGTACCAAGCTGGCAGAGATCTGGCTCACTTTTTTACCATCAGTCAGCATCTGAGCAATTTGCATTTCTCGCCGCGACAGCTTGTCGAAGATAAGATCTTGCGCCAAGTTAAACGGATCGGTGGCCATACGTATTGCCGCATCTGAGGTAACATAATGCTGGCCTGCGTGCACAACCCGGATCGCCTTAAGCATTTCGTCCAGCTCGATATTTTTAGTGATAAATGCTTTCGCGCCGGAGCGCAGCATTTGTGAAGGAATCACTCCGTTGGCGACCGCAGACATAGCGATGATTCTAAGTTTGGGGTAAATCTTAAGCAGACGCAGAGTTGCTTCAATGCCGCCGATGCCCGGCATGCGCGCATCCATCAGCACAATATCAGGCACACGCTTGTGTACGCAAAACTCAATGGACTCCTCACCCGTGTTAGATTCACCTATAACCTGCAAATCGCGCTCATCATTGATCATACGAGATAAACCGCTACGCACTAATTTATGGTCGTCTACGATTAGAATTGTAATTGGCTGTAGAGAATTAAGTATCAAGTGTATTGCCCTTCAGTATGTGGCTGGTCGTTTGATTGATCAGCCTTAATCAGAGTTCAAGGACAATAGATAGCATAGGGTTCACAGCCGCACAAATTTCAATGGACGAAACGGGAACTAGGTCACAGTTTTGCAAAGAGTGAGTTTTTAATGCTTAAGAATTAAAAAATTGTGGGCAGTAAAACTTTGGGGGGGGTTATTTACAAGATTTGCACTTCGGTCTCTAACGCTATCCCATATTTGGTCAGAATGGAACTGGCCATTTCCTGAGCCAGCAGCAGCAACTCATCACCACTGGCATCATCTGCATTGACTATCACTAGCGCGTGCTCACTGTGCACCCCTGCTCCGCCGCGCCGTTTTCCCTTCCAGCCCGCTTGGTCAAGCAGCCAGGCCGCGGATGTTTTAATAAGCCCCGGTTCGGCCACTGGATAGCCAGGAATTTGCGCATACTGGGCTTTGAGCGCATTGAATTTATCTAAGGTGATAAGCGGGTTTTTAAAAAAACTGCCGGCATTGCCGATGACCTGAGGGTCAGGCAATTTTGAGCGGCGAATCTTACATACCGCATCAAATACATCTCGGTGTGACACGTTCTCCCGTCCTGCTAACTCTTGCGCTAGGGCCCCATAACTTGTATTTACCGGCCAAACTCTATGCAGCGCAAAGGTCACAGCTAACACCACGAAGTGTCTAGCTCCTTCGTATTTGAAGACACTGTCCCGGTAAGAGAATTCACACATCTCGCGTGTAAACTCCACCACGGATTGCTGCTGTTGGTCATACACTTGAACCGAGACGATGAACTGCTCACACTCAACCCCATAAGCACCAATGTTTTGAATCGGCGCAGCACCAACGCTGCCAGGAATTAATGCGAGATTTTCAAGCCCATGGCTGCCTTTGGTCAAGCAATGCTCAACAAACTCATGCCAGTTTTCCCCGGCCCCCACTCGCACCAAGCCTTCGTCATTGAGCCATTCAATGCTAAGTAAAGCCAGTTGAACAATTATTCCTGGATAGTCTCCAGTAATGAGTATATTGCTGCCACCGCCGATTATTTTAACCGGCAAGTTTTTTTCTTTGGCAAAGTCCAGGGCCTGTCTTAATTCGCTTAAGTTTGCCACTTTGCAAAAATAATTAGTAATGGCATGCACCCCAAGAGTGTTGAATGGAGCCAGATCTACCTCGGTGCTAATTTCCATAAGAAGGCGCTTTTTTAGTGGCTTTACTTTCATCTTCAGCTGTTTCGCTGGCGCTTAAAACCAAACGATCAAGCAGCTTAGTGCAGGCGCTTTCGACAAGATCCAGAACCAGTTCAAATCCGTCGTCACCGCTGTAATAAGGGTCAGGCACCGCAAAGGCGTCGGCATCTACCGCTGTGTATTGAAGAAATAATTTAAGTTGAGCTTTGCTTTCAATGGGCTGTAAATTTTCTAAATTACGTAAATTCTGACGATCCATTGCAAAAATAAAATCGAAGTTGTCGAAGTCAGATTCATCGACTTGGCGCGCCCGCAGGTGGTTCAAATCGTAGCCTCTTAGGGCAGCCGCGGCGCTAGCACGGCTATCGGGCTGCTTACCCACATGAAAATCGGCGGTGCCGGCAGAATCAACCAAAACCCAATCACTCAGTCCGCGATCTCTGACAAGTTTTTCCAACACACCGTGAGCTGTTGGTGACCGGCAAATATTGCCAAGGCAAACCATGAGGATGCGAACAGGCTGTTTTACGCCCCTACTCAGTTCAGGCATGAGGCTATACAGCTCCAATGAAGGCGCGCACTAGATCTAAGTCACGCTGGCTATCTACCCCTGGTGGAATTGTCTCTTTGCTTACGGCAACATGAATACCAACCCCGTTGTACAGGGCCCGCAATTGCTCTAGCTTTTCACTTAATTCCAGTTCAGCGGCTGGCCAACTTACAAACTGTTTAAGCACAGACACTCGATAGCCATAGATACCTATATGACGATAGCAATTAGTCGCTGACGCGCTGGCGTTGTGAGGAATGGTTGAGCGCGAAAAGTACAGGGCCCGCCCGCTTTGATCAAACACCACTTTAACTGAGTTAGGATCATCGATCTCTGCTTGATTCGAAATCAGTTCACACAGGGTCGCAATACCAACGCCTTTGTGACTCAGTAGATTAGCTGCAACCTGATTAATCACGGCAGGCGGAATAAGCGGCTCGTCCCCTTGGACGTTTACCACCACAGCATCATCGGCAAGACCTAATGCCATCGCCGCTTCATGGAGTCGGTCGGTACCTGAGCGATGTGACTGCGAGGTCATTAAAACTGAAGCACCAAACCCTGTGGCCGCGTCATAGATGCGCTGATCGTCAGTGGCAATGTGCACGGCAGCGGCATCGCTTTGCTGCGCCCTTTCAAAGGTGTGCTGGAGCATCGGTTTGCCCGCAATATCCAATAGCGGCTTACCCGGCAAGCGACTGGCTGCATAACGGGCTGGAATAATCACCGTGAATGACATTAAAGCGTGTCTCGCTCATCGCTGCTTATTTCTCTGGCCTCGTTAGTTAGCATCACAGGCATGTCATCGCGAATTGGAAATGCCAACAGGTCGAATTTGCAGATGAGTTCGGCGTCAGACTTTTTATACACCAACTCCCCTTTACACAGGGGACACACCAAGATGCTGAGTAGCTTAGTATCAATCATAAATCACATTCACTTTTGCGGCTGCGCTGGGGCAGTCTTGGGTTGGTTTTTTTTTGGCTTTTTAGGTTTAGGCAGTTGGCTCATAATCCCGTCGACCAATTCTTGAGGTAGTTTTAACTCAATACGCAATGACCAAAAGTTTTTGCCTGCAAAGCCTTCACATTTCACCGCGTCTTTTTCGGTCATGACTATTGGATGCATGTCATCCTTCGCTAAGCCTTCAAAATCTGAGCCTTGAAATTGGTAGTGGTCAGCGAAAGGATAGCGTTTCATAGCATAAGGCAGTGCATCGAGCAGTGCAAAAAACCGCTCGGGATTACCAATTCCGGTGACAGCTTGGAGTTTTGATCCCATATTAAACGGTGCGCCGAAATAAGGTTTACGCTCGCCTGAGCATTGATTGACGAAAAAGCTTGGCACAATTGCCAGCTCAATCGCTGCATCGATTATGCGCTGTACGTGGGCGCCGCGCTGCGGCAAATGTTCAAGCTGATCTTTCTCACCGTTGAGCAAAATGTAATCCACCTCGTCTAAACGAGCTATCGGCTCACGCAGCGGGCCGGCTGGAAACACCTGCCCATTACCGAATAGGCGCTGTCCATCAACCACAGCAATTTCAATCGTTCTCGCCATTCGATAGTGCTGTAGGCCATCGTCACTAATAATCACATCAGCGTTGTGATGTTTGATGGCGTAGTCCACGGCAGCAGGGCGATTTGGGTCTACAATCACAGGCACGCCGGTTTTAGTGGCAATTAGCTTTGCTTCATCGCCACTAAAGGAAACATCCGTTTTGCCATTAACAAACAAAGGGTATTGCGGTGCTTTGCCCCCATAGCCACGACTCACCACTACTGGGTTCAGGCCATTACTCTTGAGAGCGTTAACGAGGGCAATAACGACCGGCGTCTTGCCAGTGCCTCCGGCTGCGATGTTACCGACGACTATGACAGGCACGGCAGGCTTAACTTTAGCTGAAGCCTGCTGAGAGGCTCGGCGACGTTTAGCCAGCGCAGTAAACAGGTAAGACACAGGCCTGAGCAAATAGAGCCATGTTGAATTTTTATACCATGCTCGCTCTAAAAAACTCATAAGATTTAGTCTTCACCACTATCGACAAATTGTATTCGATGCAGTTTAGCATACCGTCCATTGCGGGCTAGTAGCTCTTTGTGACTGCCAGCCTCGGCGATGCGGCCCTTCTCCATCACCAGAATTAAATCGGCGTTTTCAATAGTAGACAGCCGGTGAGCGATAACAAAAGTGGTGCGCCCCTTCATGAGCGTATCCAAGGCATCTTGAATATACTGCTCTGATTCTGAATCTAGTGCTGAAGTGGCCTCGTCCATAATTAGAATCGGCGCATTCTTGAGCAGGGCTCTGGCAATCGCTATGCGCTGGCGTTGGCCGCCAGAGAGAAGCTTGGCATCGTCCCCAACTTCCGTAGCGAGGCCATTGGGCAGTTCATTGATGAACTCCATGGCGTGGGCGTTGGTGGCTGCCTCAATAATCTTTTCTTCTGGCACGTCACTATCGCCATAGGCGATGTTTTCGGCAATGGTGCCGTTGAACAGCACAACGTCTTGGGTTACCAGCGAGATGTGCTTCCTCAAGTTGGCAAGCTTATAACTCTCTATAGGCACACCATCAAGTTTTATGTGCCCGGAGTCGTAATCATAAAACCTAGGGATTAAGCTCACCAAACTGGACTTGCCGCTGCCAGACCTGCCAACTAAGGCGATGCTTTGCCCAGGTTCTACAGTGAAAGAGACGCCTTCTAACGCTTTGCTGGTGGCATTATAGCTAAAGTGTACATCCTCAAATTCAAATTTCCCGCGGGCTTTGTCCACAGCAAAATCGCCGTTGTCAGCTTCTTTGGTTTCATCGATTAGACTGAAAATGCTGAATGCGGCCGACAGGCCTCGCTGGATCACTGAGTTTATTTGAGTTAACTGCCTAATAGGCTTTGCCAATTGCGCAGCGGCGCCAATGAACGCCACGAACTGCCCCGCGGATTTACCCTGAAAGAAACTAGGCGACATCGCCAGCCAAACCAAGAAGGCTAACGCAATCCCCACAATAAGCTGCACCACTGGCGCGCTCACGGTACGAATAAGCTCTAGCTTCATATTTTGAATGCGGTTCGTGTTGCTGGCATTGATGAGTTTATCGGTGACAAAGTCATGGCCATTAAAGGTTCGAATCACTCGATGACCTTTGATGGACTCGGCACTAATTTGGGTAACCTCGCCCATGGAATCCTGAATTTTAGTGCTGTATTTACGGAACTTGCGGGAGGTATAGCTTACAATCTGCGCCACCAATGGCGCCACCAAGATAAAGGCCAAGGTTAACTGCCAATCTAGATAAAGCATGTACGCCAACAGACCAATTACAGTGAGCCCTTCACGAAAAATAACGGCTACCGCATCACTTGCTGCGGCCGCAACCTGACTCACGTCAAAAGTGAGTTTGGAGACTAATTTGCCCGAGCTGTTGCGATCAAAATAAGTGGCTGGCAGCCTGACCAAAATTTTAATCAATTCACTGCGCAAACTGTGCATAACATGGTTGGCCAGAAAGGCCATAGAGTAGCTGCCGAAAAAACCACCAATGCCTCGAACGATGACGATAGCAATAAGGACCAGCGGGCTGAGAATGCGCAGATCAGTGTAATTTTCCGCTTCGATCGCATCAACGGTCCAGCCTAGCCAGGCATTTGCTGCGGGCGCCGTTGCCGCAAACACAATGAACCCAACAATGCTGGCAGCAATAGCCAGGTGCTGAGAACTCACATAACTTAGCAGCCGCTTATATAAGGGCCAGCTGGCGCTTTCTGTTTTCTTCTGAGGAATGTCTGTGTGCTCAATAGCCATAAATTCTAGTTGTTTGTACTATCGGTGGCTGCATCTACCGGACGCTGGGTGGCAATATTCAAGCGTGTAAAACCAGACTGGCCAATCGCATCCATGGCGGTAACCACTGCCTGGTGTTTCGCCTCGGCATCGGCCAGCAGTAACACTGGCAGATTGAAATCGCCGCCAGACTCCAACTCAAGCCCTCTTATTAATGTTTCAAGCCGAGTGTTTATTAGAGGTTTGCCGTTTATTGTGTAACTACCGTCGATGGCCACAATTATTTCAATACTGGCGGGTTCAGACTCGGTAGTCTCAGCATTGGCTTCGGGCAAATTAACTAACAGCCGCGTTTCTTTGCTGAAGGTAGTGGTTACCATAAAAAAAATCAGCAGCAAAAACACCACATCAATAAGTGGCGTAATATTGATAGCAAGCTCTTCTCTTACAGCGCGTTTAAATTTCACGTAAAGACTGCCTTGAAAATAGCATTGTTCACTATTTAACTTCCACTTTACGATCGCTGTGCAGCGCATCTACCAGCTTCATAGACTCTTGCTCAAGACCCAATACTAGCGAGTCTACCTTACGGGCAAAAAACCGATGGGCCATAAAGGTTGGAATAGCCACCGAAAGGCCTGCGGCTGTAGTAATGAGCGCCTCAGAAATTCCCCCCGCCAAGGCGTTTGCGTTGCCCGTGCCCTGTAGCATGATTTCACTAAACACCCGAATCATCCCCACGACCGTGCCGAGCAAACCCAACAACGGTGTAATCGCGGCGATAGTACCTAAGGTATTTAAGTAGCGCTCCAGATCATGGATTACCTGAGCGGCAGTTTGTTCTATGCTCTCTATCATCGCCACGCGGCCATATTTAGAGGTCAGTAGCCCAGCCGCCAAAATTTGGCCTAACGGCGATGAGAGTCTTAACTCGCGGAGCTTAGCAGAATCCAGCTGATTATTTTTAAGCCATGTCCAGACCTGAGCCAGAACATATTTGGGGGTAATCTTATTGCTATTCAGGGTCCAAAATCGCTCAATTACAATGGCAATGGCGACAATCGAGCACAGAATGATAGGCACCATGAACCAGCCGCCAGCCCTAACTATTTCTATCACAACTTTTCTCCAATAAATCAGCGCGTTAGATTACCATAAAGGCGCGCTCCAGTTGTAATGCTATCGGCAAGTTGGCGCTCAACGCCAATATCTAGGAACGGATTTTCGATAACTTCGCGGGGCTATGGCGGCGCTGGCAGCCCATGGGTAAAACACACTGATCATGCCCTCCTCATGGGTGACCCAATAGTCGATACCCAAGGTGTCATAGCGTTGGGTGATTGCCTGAGACGGATGGCCGAAGCGGTTGTTATAGCCTGCTGAAACAATGGCCATCTGTGGTTGTACCAGCTTGAGAAACGGGTAGCTTGAGGAAGACTTACTGCCATGGTGAGGAGCGATTAATAGATCACTGGCAAGCTCCTTAGTAAATTGAGTTGCCAGCAGCAGCTCTGCATCTCGCTCGATATCCCCAGGCAGCAAAACGCTAGCGCTTGAAGTGGACACCCTGAGCACACAGGATTGGTTATTCGACGACAGGGCTGAGTCGTTAACGCTCAAGAATTCAAACAACACCCCATCCCATTGCCAGGGTTGAACGCTTTTGCAGTTTTGCGCCGCGCCCTCTAGGCTGGCAATGACTGTTGGGGTAGTTAACAATTTAGTGTCTGGGAAAGCCTCCAAGACACCCGCCAAGCCGCCGATATGATCGTTGTCGCCATGGCTTATCACCAGCGCATCAAGTTGCCGAACCCCTAGGCTTTGCAGTGCTGGCACCACCACCGATTGCCCTGCACTGTAACCATCAGCAATCCCGAAGCCGGTGTCATACGCCAAAGTATGATTTGCCGTTTGCAGCACTATGGCAAGCCCCTGCCCCACGTCTAATATATGCACAGCAAGCTCAAACTTATTGGCCCCACGGGCGGGCCAAAACAGCGGCAGTAGCAAAGGCAGTGCCAGTAGTTTTAGGGTTTTCCTAACCGGCGCTAATCCTAAAACAACCCCAGCAATCGCGCAAAGCCAAGCCAACAAACCGACACTTGTTAGCTGCGTTTTTGGTTCGCCAAATATTAAATATTGCTGCTGTGAAAACCACTCTAAAGTAGTAATAAGGCAGTAAAACAACCACTCGATAAGTGAAAACAAAACCGCTGCAAAATCAACGGCTATAAACGTGAAAAGCGCGAACAATAAACACAGCGGGACAATGACTAAGCCCACAAACGGAATTGCTAAGGTGTTAATCAGCGGCGAAAAAATTGACGGTGCGCCACCGAAAAACAGCAGTGGAACTAACAACACTGTAAAAATCGTGACCTGAGGCTTTATTGCTGCGGCTATAAACTTTGTTAGCCATTGCCCGTTACTGCCGAATCCCGGTTGAACTGTGTTCGAGGGGGGCCAATGGGGCGAGAAACTCATGCTGTACAACAACCCAGCTACTGCTAAAAATGAAAACCAAAACCCGGCAGACGTTGTTGCTAGAGGATCTAAGGTAAGAACCAGGGCAAGGGCATAGAGCAACCTAATAGAAGGTGCTGTTTCTCGCGCCAATAAACTACTCACAAGAAACACCCCGAGCATAACAACGGCACGTTGCGTTGGCAGGGTAAAACCGGCTAAAGCTGAATAGCCAATCGCTGAGGCCAATCCGGCAATGCCCGCGATTTTTTGACGCGGCAAGTAACGCAGCAGTGGCGGGCAGGCAGCGGCCAGCAATGAGACAAGCCAAAAAACAACGCCTGCTACCAAGCCTATATGCAAACCAGAAATTACAAATAAATGCGAAGTGCCAGTCTCGGCAAATAGCTCGCTTAGATTTGCACTAATCCCCGCTTTTTCCCCAAGCACTAACGCTAAGATTAGGCCGCCGTAGACAGAGTCGATGCTGCTACGTTTAAGCCGTCGGGCAATTTCTGCTCTCACACTAACAAGTGAGTAGTCGGCATTTCTATCGCGGCAAACCACTTCGCGCACATAGCCGCTGGCAACAATACCGCGGCGCAGCATATTCGCTTCTCTATCAAACGAGCCGGGGTTTGCGAGACCGTGGGGCCGGTTTAGCCTGACCACCAGCTTTAAGTAATCACCAAATTCAATAGGCTCATCGCCATAGTAATTAAGTCTCACCGTGCCACGGACACCCTGCTCGCCTGCAGAGATATCGAAAACAAACTGTTGGATTAAGTCAAACCGCACTGGCAAGGAGGCAACCTGGCCTGAGACTGTCAGGTCCACCCCTTCCAATGGTTTAGCGAGGCGTTCACCTAAACGCTGGCTTGCCCAGTGCAAATGCCAAACGCATCCCAACATAAACCCACACGCTAGCAGGGGGAGTAACGGCCTTAATTGGCCTTGCCTTAAACTCAGCGCCAGAACAAGAATTAAACCAACGACTAGTTTGGGCCAGTCCTCTAATGAGGGGAGGAAGGTTACGAGTCCTATTCCAAGGCAATAGGCCAGCAAGATAAAACGGATCATTGTGAATGCTGGCAAAAGAGTGAGCGGAACTCTTTACCTTAGTAAAAACCAGCTGAGTTGCTTAGTTAAGGACAAACATAGAACGGGTTTTACTCCATTCTAAGTGCGGCGGCAGGATGGATTGCCGCAGCTCGACGTGCAGGATAAGCAGTGGCGAGAAGACTTAAGACTACAACTCCGCCGACAACGGACACAACGTCGGCAAATTTAAGTCTTGATGGCAAAAAATCGATAGGATAAACGTCGGCGTTAAGCAGCTGTATGCCGAATCCAGACTCAATGGCGGAGGCTATATCAGAGATGTACACCGAGCCCAATACCCCAAGGCTGACACCGATGGTTATGGCGATGCCGCCAATGAAAAGCCCCTGCCACATAAAAATACTGCCAATCATTTTTGGACTGGCGCCCAGCGTGCGCAAAATCGCGATATCACCGGTTTTATCTCGCACAATCATTATCATACTCACCACCAAGTTAAAGGCGGCAACCCCAATCAAAAGCCACAGCATGAAACCGATGATGCTGCGTGAAAATTGGATGTTTTGATAGATAGCGCCAAATTGGCTGGTCCAGCTTCCCAGCGTTACGCCGTAAGGCACGCTGTCGTAAAGCTCACGGCGAATTTCATCTGCTCGCAAGACATCTCCGGTGCGAAGGCGCAGGCCATTATAAGGGGTGCGCAGCTTAAACAGGGCGCGAGTGGCGTCCAAATTGGCCAGCACCAGATTTTCATCTAAGTTTTGCGAACCCACCTTGAACAACCCCACCACGGTAAAGCTTCGATAAGTTGGCAGTGGCGTTATAGGGTTAATATTGATGGAAGTCGAGAATAAGTCGATTTTATCGCCAATGGTTACGTTTAGCTGCTCGGCCAACGGCTGGCCAATTACGACTCCCCATTTAGTGGCTGCCAAGTCAGCCAAGCTTCCTGCAAAAATGAAGCGGTTTATGGCTGACACCCCCGCCTCTAACTCGGCATCAATACCATTGATTAGGATGCCCCGGCTACTGGCTTGAGTAGCAGCAACGCCGGTCACATCGACTACCGGCGCGATAGCTCGAATGTTTGGGTTTTGGTTAATGGTATCGATAACGTTCTGCCACTGGCTTGGGCTTAGGTTTTCATCCGAGCGCACAGTGATATGGGGCACTATGCCTAAAATGTTCTCGCGCATCTCCTCATCGAAGCCATTCATTACCGAGAGCACAGTTATAAGTACAGCAATACCAAATGCCAGGCCAATAATTGAAATCAGCGACATAAAGGAGACTAAATGACTGCGTTTGCCCACGCTAACATAGCGCGTAGCAATGAAACGCGGAATGGCTATCTGGCCTGATCCGATGCCATTGGCTTTAGACAATTGCCCCATCCTCTAGGGTTAATCGGCGATCTAGGGAGTCAGCGAGATTCTCATCATGGGTCACAACCACAAAACTGGTGTTCAGGGTTTTATTGAGATCTAGCATTAGGGCGTGTATTTCAAGGGCGGTGTTTTTGTCCAAGTTGCCGGTTGGCTCATCCAGCAGGACACAACTAGGATTGGTGACCAACGCGCGGGCAATAGCCACACGTTGCCTTTCACCGCCCGATAGTTCTGCTGGCTTGTGATCAACCCGGTGCCCTAAACCAACCCGCTCTAGCATCTGCTGTGAACGGGCTTTTGCCTCCAAGCCTTTAGCGCCGCCGATAAGCAGCGGCATGCAGACATTTTCTAGAGCCGTAAATTCTCTGAGAAGGTGGTGAAACTGGTACACAAAGCCCAGATACCGATTGCGCAGTAATCCCCGCTCTACTTCGCCCAGTTGGGCAATATTCTTGCCCGCCACGAATACCTCACCTGCGCTGGGCAAATCTAGCCCCCCCAGCAAGTTGAGCAGCGTAGTCTTGCCTGAGCCCGAGGCGCCAACAATGGCTACTTGCTCGCCGGCTTTTATTTCCATGTTTACGTTCTTGAGCACCTGAACTGGCTGCGGCCCTTCTAGATAGCTCTTTTGAAGATTTACGCAGCGCAGTACCGCCGTAGCACTATTCATAACGCAATACCTCTGCTGGCTGAACTCGGCCGGCTCTATAGGCCGGATAGATTGTCGCCAAAAAACTAATAAGCAGCGCTGCCGCAGCAATCACTAGTAGCTCACTCCACTGCAAAGATGTCTGCAGATGAGAAATAAGATACACGTTAGCATCGGGGAAGATGCTGTTAATCAAGCGCTCCAGCGCCAAACTGAGGTCTGTAATTGTCAGCGCCAGAGTCACGCCAAGCGCCACCCCTAGAGCCGTGCCTATTACGCCGGCAATCATGCCTTGGCAAATAAAAATGCGAGTGATCAATCCTTTACTGGCTCCCATTGTGCGCAGGATAGCGATATCGGCGCTTTTGTCGGAAACCACCATTACAAGCGTGCTGACTATGTTGACCGCGCCGATCATCACTATCATCAACAGCATAAACCCGGTTAGGTATTTTTCCATGGCCAGCGCAGCGAAAAGACTCGCCTGAGCCTCGTCCCAACTTTCAAACTGTATGGGCTGAGAGCTTGGTATTTCTGCAAAGGCAGTGGCAGCGATCTGTTTAGCGGCAAATAAATCATTCACTTTTAAGCGCAGTTGGATCTGCACCCCTGCATCGGTGGCAAACAGCTCTTGTGCCTGCTCTAAGTTCACCAGCGCCAAATTGTTTCTGCCATAAATACCAAAATCAGCAAAACCAATAACCCGAAAGCCCTGGGCATCGCGTAACGAGCGAGTAAGCAAACTTTGAAGTGAAGTGGCTCTTAGATCGCCTGCTGTGAACAGACCTAATTGACTGGCTAATTGAGTACCAAGAATGATGCCGTTATCTGTTTGTTGTAGCGTGTCGAGTAAGCGTCCATAGGCCTCGCTGGAATTATCCACCACGTCAGCTTCCAACAGCGCATCAACCCCCCGCAATTGAGCGAAGGCGGTTTTACCTTGATAGCTCAGGGTGGCATCTCCCACGATAAAAGGGGCAGCGGCCTCCACTTGTGGATGCCGACTGACCACCGCACGAATCGCCTGCCAGCTCTGTGCAATTGCCTCGCCGCCAGCTGTGACGTGGGGTACAGACTTAAGAGCTTCTCCCCTTAAGGTCGCAATAGACCCATTTATCACAGACAGGGCCACAATAAGAATTAGCACTCCAAGGCTAATGCCAAGCATAGAAATCAAAGAAACGAAGGAGAGTATCAGGCTATGTTTGCGCGCTAGGGTGAAGCGCAAGGCCACCCAAAACGATAGCGGTGAAGCCATAAATTGACCGAGGAGACCACGCAGGATCTCAGTTGCGATTGCAGCACTAAACCCTGGTGCTAGAGAGATCTCTAACACCAAAGCTCATTGCATTTTAAAGTTCTGTCGCGTGTCGCTGCAGAAGGCGCTGGACAGTTTTGAAACTAATGGGCATTACCGGCGTAGACACTTCACCAGAGATGGCGCGCAGGGACTTGCCCTGCTTCTTAAGATCCACAATGCGTCTGAGCACCCGCTGTTCCATCGGGTTTTCAATTAGCCTGCCATTTTCATGGATCATGAAACCAAAGGGTCGGCTACCGCCCAAATAGCGACCTTGCTGGCGCTGTTTCTGTTTAACCCCCTTAATCCGCTCCGCTGATTTACGGCGCTCTAAGGCAGCAAACACGTCGGCAACTTTCTCGAAATTCACCAAAAATTCTTTCATAGTGATATCGCCGCGCAGTTCAGCAACGTGCAAGCCAACACCTTTTTCTTTTAAGCGACGGATTAGGTCTACCGCTTCACTGCCTGAACTCACAATGCGCTCTAACTTACTGCAAAGAATTACGTCGCCAGCTCTAACATTATTAATGAGGCGCTTGCCCTGAAGCCTCTTGTAAAATTCAAGGCCCCAATTGCAGTCCTCGTCCCGCAAAGATTCGGTCATATACCATTGTTGCTGCAAACAGTAAGTCTGCATTGCTAACATTTCTGGCTCTAATACAGCGGCAAGCTCATTTTGGTCCATGGCTGCTTCTAATTCTGAAGTTCTACAATAGGAATAAATTGTCATTGTTTGTCCCCGTACCTACACACCCCGCGCTTCACTAAAGTAAAGCACCCACCACTGCTGTTTGGTCCGCTATTGCGGCTTCTAAACTGCCTTTTCGACTACACCATCGACAAAGCTCAGCAGTGAAACTCGTTCCCATTTGGCCTTATCGTGGTGTTTAGCTACCTGAGTTAACTCACTCTATTTTTGTTGCTAATCACCCCGAGCCATCAACAGGTTGTTACAAACAAGGCGTCATTATGTCTTGTTTGTGTCTGCGTGATGGCAAAGCCACGTGGCCGGCCATTGTAACCCCGTGACTTTTTTTTAATCAAGTGCGAAGGAAAGATAGCTGGGGTGATGATTTGCCGCCTTAGTTGCAACTCTAAGTGCTCCAATCGCTTGTTTTTATTTCGATTTTTTTAAAATGAAATGAATTACCCGATTGAGTCTGTTAATTTTTACTGTTATATTCCGCGGTCAGAGATAGCCCTTAAAGACCATGGGATATTGAATCGAGAACCACAAAGCAGATATTGCTGGCGTAATCGACAAGTGCTCCACCTGAAAATGCGCTCACGGGCTGCAAAAGGTGACCATAGCACGATGGCTCTCGAGCCAAGGTAGGTAGCGTTGCCTCTTAAGACTTTTTACATTAAGCAGAAGGCGAAAACGCTACCATATTATTGAAAATATATTTATCTCGCTGATAACAACAGCGCGAGAAAGTAAGCAAAACAGTATTCAGGAATTAAGTATTCGAACTGTTCCGAGCCAAGCAAGCCACACGCCGTCGCGGAACAGAGTAGTAAGCCCGAAAACGTTAGATTTTTATAATTAAAACAGTCTCTTAAATGCCTTAAAAAGTCGTTCTAAGTAGTTTCAATCCGCTGATATTTGTTCGTTACCTAGCAAGTTAAGTGGAGTTTAGTTATTAACGTTTAAGCCTGCTAAGTGAGCTGTGCAAGACACAGCTACTCTACAGCGCGGACTAGATCACTCTAGTTGCGCTGGTTCGGTGCCCTCCCCCCTGAGTTTACTGTTCTGCCTCAAACAGAAAGTGAACTAACATCATGAAAAGAATGCTTATCAATGCAACTCAAGAAGAAGAACTTCGAGTTGCCCTCGTCGATGGTCAACGTCTTTACGATCTGGACATCGAAAATAGAACCCGAGTTCAAAAGAAAGCCAACCTGTATAAAGGCAAGGTCACACGAGTTGAGCCTAGCCTGGAAGCAGCGTTCGTTGACTTTGGCGCCGAACGTCATGGCTTTTTACCTTTAAAAGAAATCGCCAAGCACTATCACTCCACTTCCGGCAAAGGCGGCGAGCGCGCCAATATGCGCGACCAAGTTGCCGAAGGCACTGAAGTTGTGGTTCAGGTAGAGAAAGAAGAACGCGGCAACAAGGGGGCCGCTCTCACGACTTACGTGAGTCTGGCCGGCCGTTATCTTGTTTTAATGCCAAACAACCCTAAGGCTGGCGGCATTTCACGCCGCATCGAAGGCGATGACAGATCCGAACTAAGAGACGCTTTGCGCACGCTGACCATTCCTGAAGGCATGGGGCTTATTGTGCGGACTGCTGGCGTGGGTAAAGACCCAGTCGAACTACAGTGGGATCTAGACTATTTATTAGCCCTTTGGAAATCTATTGAAGAGGCCTCCACAGAACGTGCTGCGCCTTTCCTTATTTACCAAGAGAGCAATGTCATTATCCGCATGATTCGCGATTATCTGCGTAACGATATTGGCGAGGTGCTGTTTGATACGCAAGAATCCTTTGACGAGGCGATAAACTTCGTTCGCCAAGTGATGCCGCAATACGAAAGCCGTATCAAGCTCTATGAAGACAAATTACCGCTATTTAATCGCTACCAGATTGAAGCCCAAATCGAGAGCGCGTTTGAGCGCGAAGTTAAGCTGCCATCTGGTGGCTCGATTGTTATTGATACAACTGAGGCTCTTATCTCCATCGACATCAACTCCTCAAGAGCGACTCGTGGAGCTGACATCGAAGAAACCGCGCTTAACACCAATTTAGAAGCAGCTGACGAAATTGCCCGCCAGCTGCGTCTGCGTGATATGGGCGGCTTGGTTGTTATCGACTTCATCGATATGACATCAACTCGCAATCAGCGTGATGTAGAAACACGCATGAAGGAAGCCTTAGAGTCAGATCGAGCCCGAGTTCAAGTTGGCCGCATCTCCCGCTTTGGTTTGTTAGAAATGTCGCGCCAGCGCTTGCGCCCATCATTGGGTGAAACCAGCGCCATCGTCTGCCCTCGTTGTTCTGGCAGAGGCACTATCCGCGACGTTGAGTCATTGTGTTTATCAATCTTGCGTATCATTCAAGAAGAAGCCAACAAGCCAAAGAGCCAAGAAGTTAAAGCTCGCGTGCCTTTAGTGGTGTCTTCCTATCTTCTCAATGAGAAGCGAGCAGCCCTCACTGCGATTGAAGAGCAAAGTAATACCCGCGTCATCATCACTCCAGTGCCTGATATGCTCACGCCCCATTACGAAATTATCGCGCTGAATCAGAATCTCGAAGAATACGAAGTAGATGCGACCTCTGAGCCACTACCCTCTGTCAATATTAAGCCGCCAGTGCCCGAGGCAGCGGCCGTGCAGAGCCCAACAGTGGGTAATTCGCCAACACCAAGAACGCCACCTCCGGTTCCCGCCAAGAAAGGCTTCTTCGCTAAACTGTTTTCAAGCCTGTTTGGTTCTGAAAAAGATAGCGAAGCCAAGAAAGCGCCACCTAAGCCTGCAGCCAATCGCGGCCGCACCCGTGGCAACCAAAAGCCCCGCAGTGGTCAATCTCGCAGTGGCAATGCTCGCCCAGCTCAAGCTGCCGATAAGCGTGAAGCAAGCGATGCTACTCCCGCTCAAGCCACTCGTCGCAACCAGAGTAAGCCTGGCAGCAAGCCAAGGACAGCCGAGGACAAAGGCAGCCGAGATAACAAGGCAACTGCTTCACCCGAGGCCGCCCAAACCACTGACGCTAATCCATCAACGTCTGAGGGTGGCAGCCAACGTCGGCCAGCGTCTAAGCGAACGCGCAATAATAATCAGCGCCGTAGAGGACCTCGACCTGACGCAGTAGCTGAAACCGATACGCCGGACGAAACGGCATCAGTTGCTACAGCCCAGTCGGCCGAGAGCCCTAATGACAATCAAGAGGCGGCACCAGCGCCAAAACGTGAACCCAGACGGCGTTCGCAAAGCCGTGATCGCTCTAAGGATGCGCCTACTCCAGCGGGGGATTCATCAGAATCAGCCGACGTAGCAGCGCAGGACCGCAGTGAAACAGTAGCTGCAACCAGCGATAACAAACCTTCTTCTGCGGATTCGGCTCAGGACAACACGCCATCTCCCCAGAAGGCGGCAGCAGCGCCTGTTATTCAAGAACCAGCAGTAGAGATGAATAAGCAATCCAGTGCTAATAGTGATAGCTCAGCTGCACCAGCGACTGAAACCGTTGCGGTGAAGCAAGACGCTGCACCGGTAGCTTCTGCCAAGCCGACACCTTCCTCTGAAGACAAAGCGCCTGCAGCACCGATTCAATCATCTGAGCCAGTTTCAACACCCAAGCCCGCTGCCATAAAAACTGCGAAAAAGGCAGTGGTAAGCCCTGCGGCTGTCGCCGAACCTAAACCGCAAGCGGAACCTAAGCCAGTTGAGGCGACTGTCGCCGTGGTGGAAAGTAAAGGTCGCGCTTCTAACGATCCAAGAGAGGTTCGCAAGCGTCAGTTAGCTGAGCAAAATAATCAGTAAACGCTGATTATTAAGCACAAAAAAAGCCCGACTAGTCGGGCTTTTTTTTGTTTTGGTGTATCCGCTTTTGGTATTGGCTACCTTAAGTCGGCTTTACCTTTAACGAAGGTAAGAGCAGTTATTGCTACAACGCCGCCTCTAGTTCTGGCAAGACCTTAAACAGATCAGCTACCAAGCCATAATCAGCGACCTGAAAAATAGGCGCTTCTTCGTCTTTATTTATGGCAACAATCACTTTGGAGTCTTTCATGCCTGCCAAATGCTGAATGGCACCAGAAATGCCCACTGCAATGTACAAATCCGGAGCTACGATTTTGCCGGTTTGCCCCACTTGATAATCATTGGGCACAAAACCGGCATCGACCGCCGCCCGTGATGCTCCAATGGCTGCACCCAGTTTGTCGGCAACTTTTTCAAGCAGCACAAAGTTTTCACCATTTTGCATACCGCGACCACCAGAGATAATAATCGACGCCGCTGTTAACTCTGGGCGCTCAGACACTGAAAGCTCCTCTTTAACAAACTGAGCCAACTGCTGATCTACAGTGAAATCACTAGACTCAACTGTCGCTGTACCACCCTCACCGGCTTCACCATAGGCTGTAGTTCTAACGGTTAGCACCTTTACCGCGTCTGATGACTGCACTGTTGCAAGCGCGTTGCCCGCGTAGATGGGTCGAACAAACGTATCGGCAGATATAACTTCAACAATGTCTGAGATTTGCGCAACATCCAAAAGGGCCGCCACTCTAGGTAATATGTTTTTACCGTTGCTTGTCGCTGCTGCCAGAATATGAGTAGCGCCAGCGGCAACTTCTATCACTAATGGGGCTATTGCTTCCGGTAGTTGATGCTCGAAACAGGCAGCATCAGCTTTTATGACTTTGCTAACACCATTAACGCTTGCGGCAGCATTGGCAGCCCCGTCGCAGCCTAAACCGGCGACGAGGACAGTAATGTCGCCGCCAATGGCAAGAGCCGCTGATATTGCAACTTTGGTTGCAGGTTTAAGTGAACTATTATCGTGTTCAGCGATGACTAAAATAGACATAAAGTTCCTTATATTACCTTTGCTTCAGTTTTAAGTTTTTCGACCAGTTCAGCAACTGATTCGACCTTTACTCCTGCCGATCTCTCGGCTGGCGCGGCAACGCTCAGTGTCTTGAGCTTTGAGCTAATATCAACCCCGAGATCAGCCGCACTCACCGTGTCGATAGGCTTCTTTTTAGCCTTCATGATATTTGGCAATGATGCATAGCGAGGTTCGTTTAAGCGTAGATCAGTAGTAACCACCGCAGGCAGCGATAGAGAGACTGTCTGCTCGCCGCCATCGACTTCGCGGGTTACTTCAATTTTACCGTCTTTGACTTCGGCATCGCAGGCGAATGTACCCTGTGGCATATTGCACAACGCCGCCAGCATTTGGCCGACTTGGTTGTTGTCGGTATCGATAGACTGTTTGCCTAAGATCACCAGATCAATACCTTCTTTCTCTACAATTGCTTTTAAAATTTTGGCGACTGCAAGAGGCTCTACGACATCGTCTGTTGCTACCAAGATGCCGCGGTCGGCTCCAAGTGCTAACGCAGTACGAATCTGCTCTTGGGCGCTTTGGGGACCTACTGACACCGCAATGATTTCAGTTGCAGTACCTGCTTCTTTCAACCTAATGGCTTCTTCTACCGCTATTTCGCAAAAAGGATTGATCGCCATTTTTGCATTTGCGAGATCTACTCCCGTGCCATCAGACTTTACTCTGACCCTGACATACGCATCGACGACGCGCTTCACTCCAACAAGAACCTTCATGGATTCTCCAACTGATATGACTTAACTGAACGAATTGTTAGTCTGATTTACCGGCTCCGAGGCACTCAAACAGTGCCTTAACTGAGCCTAGACCAACATGTGGTGGCCAAAAAATGGGGCCCAATGATGACGTTTTTGATGGCCTAGGTCAATATATCCCAACGCTGAGTTTTGCCAACTATACTCAATAATTATACGTCGGGATTGAGAAGAAGAGATGCTAAAAAAC
The DNA here is from genome assembly GCA_047617585.1 of Pseudohongiellaceae bacterium. Taxonomy (GTDB): domain Bacteria; phylum Pseudomonadota; class Gammaproteobacteria; order Pseudomonadales; family Pseudohongiellaceae; genus UBA9145. Next base: position 31,794 of record JBLGBD010000007.1, read on the forward strand.
CAATTATTAAGCCGCGAGCAAGGGGCTTGCTGTTTGCCAACCCGTTGCATTTGCTTAGGCTTGACGGTTCTTTCACTCACAGGCTGTGGTTTTGTCCTCGCACCAATCAAAACAGTGTCGGCTGGAACACTCAGCGCCTTGGTTAAAGAGTTTGACAGGCAGCTAAGTAGCGAAGGCACCGACACTGGCAGTGATAGCCTTAAACAGGTTGCTCCACCGCTAGTACCTGCCCAATCGGGCATGGTGTCCCCCAGCGTCAAACTGTACCCAGCCCCGCTGTGGTCAAAGCTCTCAGATGGCGATCAACTCAAGCGGCAATCAATCATGCCCGAGAACCACGCGCCGCTTGCAGATTAGTCAAGCGGGAAAAACACCCCGTTACTCCACACGCCAAGTTTAGGAGTGCCGTCGACGTCTTTCTCGCTGGCCATTTCCACTAGACGATAGAAGACGGCGCGATTAATCAGTCCGTTCAATCTTGAACGGATATGCAGGATCGGATGGGGCTCCCCATCCTGTGCAGTTTCCATTACAAGTTTGTGATCAGGCCCCGCCTCAACGGTTTCTTCAGTTGTCGTTTTAAAACTCAGAATTTGTTCATGGCCTGCGCCTGTGACCTCCATTTCCGCCACAAAAAATGGGCAGTCTTCCACCTGAATGCCCACCTTTTCGACTGGCGTCACCAGAAAATAGTCGGTGTCATTCTCGAGCTTGAGAACCGAGGCGAACAGTTTCACCATGGCCTGCCTGCGAATAGGCTTGCCCTCGTGTATCCAGGTTCCATCTCTAGTGATGCGCATGTCAATATCGCCGCAAAATGGCGGATCCCACAGATGCACTGGAGCAGGCCCTTTAGATTTGATCTTTTGGATTAACTTAAAAGGATCTTTGATAGTGTTGGACTGATCGGCGATTTAATTACCCTGATGCCGCCACAAGGCCGGCGAAAAAAGATTTAAGTGAGGGGTATACTACCTTATCTGGCGTGTCTTCATAAAGTGTGAGCACACCACTACTGCTATCTATTCTCACCACATCCACCACCTTGCCTGTCGCCGCATGCATCACTACTAATTGCAGGCGAGTTTTGTCCAGGCCAAATTCGGACGCCTCTAGGCTGCCGCGGTAGCGCAGAGAATCAAACGTTTCGCTCCAAGTGCTTACTCGGTCATCCCAGATAAGAATATTGGGGAAGACTAAGAAATCTGCTGTAACTGAGTCAGCGCTCGCCAGTGCTTGAGGCAGTGATTCAGGTAACATCCCCACTGTGGGATGCCGGAAATTATTCTTAATCGCCTCTGCAATGACCTCAGTGAGCGCTGCAGAATGCAGAGAGTTCAATTCGGTCAATTCATTGTTACGGGCTAAATAGAAGTGGGTTTGCCTTGCTAGGACCCAGGCACTAGAGCGTGAAGTTTCTGCAGTTGTAACCAAGTAGCTAGTTTTCACCAGTTCTCTGCTTTCTAAATAGATTTCACTCAGACTAGTGCATCCGGCAAGCAGCGCAAACGACATAATAATTAAACGAGTTGCCATATAAAAAATCCTTTTAATAACCGGACACATTATCGTCAATCAATGACTAATATGATTTGAATCCGGTTTAAAGCTTTGACGCAATATTTTTAAAATTTCGCTTTTTTTAGTATAGAACGGCGCCAAATTTTTACACCAGTAAATAATTTTTATTAAAGAGCAATTAATCCTTACTTTTTGAGATCTGCTGCTATAGTTAAAAACAAGTTTGGCTTTTGCTGATAGAAAAAGTCGACACTCAAGTGGCAATGTCCGCAGGAGTATTACAGGGATGTTTCATTCAAGGATGATTCACACCGCCACAGGATGTGGCAAAGGAAGCGCAGTATCGATTCAGGATGAATCGGTCTCTAGTGAAACAGGGCTTACCTCCAAGGATTGGGGGCGCTCTGCACTAGGGTTAAGACTTCAGCGGGTGTTACACTTGCAGCCTCTTTCGCTGCACAGTGACCGTCGCTTCCAACCTCATGACTTCAATCATACCGCCATCGCAATTTCCGAATCTATTCGTTAATGACACGCCTCTGCTGGATGTCCGTGCGCCGGTGGAAGTTAGCAAAGGCAGTTTCCCAACTAGCACTAACATTGCTTTAATCAATGATGAGCAGCGCCGTCTCATTGGCATCGACTACAAACAACACGGACATGAATCGGCGGTTGCTCTTGGCCATGAGCTGATAGCGCCCAACGATCGTCAGCAGTTACTTGAACGCTGGCTTGACTATATTGCCAATCACCAAGGCGCTGCACTGTACTGCTACCGCGGTGGTCAACGATCACAGTTCTCTCAGCAGTGGCTGGCCGACGCTGGTTGCTCAGTCCCTCGTATTGACGGTGGCTATAAGGCGCTACGAAACTATCTATTGGGCGTGCTCGAGCAAGTTGCAGCAAACACCCAACTATTAATAGCAGGCGGCAAAACAGGTTCAGGTAAAACCCATTTAATTAACGCGCTACCCTTCAGTGTCGATCTTGAAGGAAGAGCTAATCATCGAGGGTCGGCATTTGGGCTGAGAACCTCGCCACAGCCGACCCAAATCGACTTCGAGAACGCACTCGCGGTGGACTTTATTAAGCTGCCACTGCCCTCCATTAACCGTGTGATACTCGAAGACGAAAGTCATTCGATTGGCTCGCTGCACCTACCCCGCTCGCTCTACAGTAAAATGAGCGAGGCACCTCTTGCCATAATTGAGGTGCCTTTTGCCGCACGAGTCACTACTATCTTCAATGACTATATCTTAAGTAACTACACAGATTTTTTGAGCTTGGACAGGCAAAACGCTCCCGACCTTTTCTCACAGTCGTTGCTCGATAGCCTGGCTAAAATTCAACGACGGCTAGGTGGCGAACTGCACCAAGAGATTGAAAAGATCATGCACCAAGCCCTCAGGGCCCAATTCAGTTCAAACGACAGTTCCGGCCACAGGCAATGGATCGATTTGTTGCTGCAAAAGTATTACGACCCGATGTATGAATACCAATTGGCAAAAAAGCACCACAGAATTATATTCCGTGGCGATAGCGACGAGTTTTTACGCTGGGCAACCTCCCTCAACAACAAGAGCACATAATGGCGATCTCCCGTTTCAAACTTGAGACGCTTGCGGCGTCTATCGATGCCAATGCCACTATTTTAGTGCCTAGCCTACGCATTAAGGATGCTATTTTAGCCCAATACCACGCAAGCCAAGCTAACAAGACCTATCTCACACCAGACGTAGTGCCTATTGATGTCTGGGTTAAAGACCAATGGGACAAACTGGCCTTTGCAGGCGTCAGCCCTTTTTGTGATATCCAAGTGCTTGCTGGCGCTGAAGAGTTGTTTATTTGGACCTCAATCGTCGAGGCTAGTCGAGACCAACTCCCCTTGCTCAATCCCACCGACACCGCCGCTGGGATTTCCCAAAGTTATCAGGACGCCAAGCAATGGGGGCTGTGGCAACATATTCAGTCTGATTCGCAGCACTATGCCGGCAATCCCGATGTGGCTGTGTTTAAACAATGGTCGTTGGCATTTCAAGACTACTGTGCCCAGCGCAGTCTCATTGGTCTGGTCGACAGTATCCAATGCCTTATAGAGAGTTATCTAGGGGGAAATCGGCTGTTCTTGCCCCATGCTATTACTCTTAGCAATTTTGACAACCCGCCGCCGCTGTATGCCAAATTGTTTAAAGCGATGGGCGGAATTACCAGCATCACTTTTAGCGAATTGCCAAAGCCTGATACCCAAGTAGAAATACAGCGCTACCAGTTTGAAACTAGAACTGATGAGATTCGTGCCTGCGCTCAGTGGGCAAAAAAAATTGCCGCTGAAAACCCAGATGACCATATCGGCATTATTACACCGGCAACACTCAGCGATGCCAATACCATCAAACGCTATTTCAACGATAGCTTCCGAGCGACCCAAATACTTGAATTTGCCGCCGTTGAGCCATTGTTCAACAGCGCTAGCACAGACCAAGCTCTAAGCGATGAAGCCTTCGTCAATGACGCAATACAGTTTCTAAGCAGCTTTTGGCGGGATGCTAACAGTCAGGACATATGTCGGCTACTTCGTAGCGACTACGTATTGCCCAATACTGATGAGGCAAGCTCTAGGATGCAGGCTGAGCTACTCATGCGTCAACGCTTCTCCACCACCTGCGCCCAGTTCGAACTTTCAGAGATACTGGATAACTCTCAATTGCCTTCGCATAGCCCGGAGCTTGCCCGCGCGCTGCTCAACTGCCGCACGATTATTCGCCAGGCAGCTACAACGGCAACGCCCAAGCAAGCTGTTGCTCTGTTCAGGACACTATTAGAAGAAATTCAATGGCCAGGCGAACGGCTGAGCGCAGGCCAGAAAAAAGCCTTACAAGCGTGGGATGACTGTCTTGATCAGTTTTCTAGCTTTAACAAAAGCGCTGGTAGTGCGCCTTACCCAGTTTTACTCGGTAGATTAAAACAATTAATAGCCAATACAGCGTTGCGCAGCGGTTTCTCATCCCGCCGACAAATTTCCGCCTATACCGTGGCCGAAGCCCAGGGCCTGCGATTTGATCGGGTTTGGCTGTTAGGGTTTGATGATCAAAGCTGGCCCCCTTCTGCATCCCCTTCACCTTTTCTGCCTTATGAACTACAGCGGCGCTATCAGCTACCAGGGGCCCATGCCGAAATACAGCTGGCTATGGCAAATGCCAGTATGCTTGCGCTAAAGAGCGCGGTCTCTAAACAATTAGTAGTAAGCTATTTTGCCAGTGAGGGTGATCAGCAGTTCAGGCCCAGTAGACTGTTTCATGAGCCCCCTTTGGAGACTATTAATTCAAGCGCCTCGTGGCCACTAAACACTTACAGTGAAGCGCGCAAAGGACAAGCCCGATGCGTGCAAACCGACGACCTTGCGCCCCCGGTTCTAGATAAAGAAGAAATTATTAAAGGCGGCCAAAGCGTTATTAGCAATCAGTCTAGCTGCCCGTTTAGAGCATTCGCTATTCATCGTCTTAATATTACTCCCCTCGAAGGTTTTAGTCGGGGGCTCAATAGTATGGCCAGAGGCATTGCAATTCATATCGGCCTAGAACACCTCTATAAAAACTTTGAAAATCTAGAATCAATAACAAAACTCAGTGATGATGAAATTCTTCCTCTAGTGGGAAACGCCGCCGGAGAGGCCGTTAGTTATTTGCAAAAAAACTATAAGCGCGTGATGACCCCACGCTTTACCGAGCTTGAGAAAATGCGCATAGACGGCTTACTTTCTCTGTTTCTAGAAGTCGATCGAGGCCGAGTTTCATTCAGCATTTTGGAGCAGGAGAAAAAGTATATCTGGCAGCACGGCGAGTTGACGCTAACGATTAAGGTTGACCGCATAGATAAGCTAGACAACGGTGCTCTCGCTCTGATCGACTACAAAACAGGCAAGAGCGCACCACGGCGAGAGTCTTGGCTCGATGCCAGACCAGAAGACATGCAGTTACCTTTTTATTTTGCAGTGGCCTCTGCACAAGAGAACTCTACAGTTGAAGCCCTCGCTATTGCCCATGTGAATATTGAAAAACTGCAGTACTCCGCTCTCGCTGCTAAGGGTAATTTTACAGAAAAGTTAACCCCAGTAGGCGATGATCCAAGTTTTAACCTAACTTGGGATGAACTCACCGCGGCATGGCAGCAGCGAGTCACCCACATGGCCGACGAATTTATTGCTGGCGCCGCCACCGTCGATCCTGTCAACGGGGTAAAGACGTGCCTGTATTGCAAGCTGAAACCCTTGTGCCGGATCAATGAGCTAGGCTCTACGCTATGGTTAGACGAAGAAGATTTTGCCGCTGCCGCTGATGTTATTGACGAAGGCGACTACTAATGGAAAAAATGCTACCAGACGCGCTCGCCAGAGAGCAGGCATTAGATACCAGCCAGTCTTGCATTGTACAAGCCCCAGCCGGCTCAGGCAAAACTGAGCTGTTAACACTGCGCTATCTAAAACTTCTGAGCCTTGCAGCAGAACCCGAAGAGGTATTGGCCATCACCTTTACCAAAAAAGCCGCCAGTGAGATGCGTGATCGCATCGTCTCAACCCTGCAGTGGGCGACACAAGTAGTAACGACGAACATCGTGCCAAGCAAAACCTTTGAAAAGCAACGATTAGAAATTGCGCTAAGCGTACTCAATGCAGACCAACTGCATTCTTGGAATTTGCTAAAAAATCCTTCAAGACTTCGGGTCCAAACCATTGACAGTTTTTGTTTCTATTTGGCCAGTCAGCTACCGATTCTATCCAGAGTCGGCGGCAACCCCGTGCTGAGCGATGATGTAACTGAGGTTTACGAGCTTGCGATTCAAAATACCTTAGACAAACTAAATTCAGCTGACAGCTTAAGTGATGATATAGCCCTACTGCTGAGACATTTAGACAATAACGTAGGGAAAGTTGAAAAGCTTTTATTTGAACTGTTGACCAAGCGTGACCAATGGATCTCGCATGTTTTATTGATTCAGTCAGAATTTGATCAAGCCCAAGATTATTTGCGCGAAAATTTAGTCGAACTTGTGGAAGAGTCTCTGTTCAAGCTGTCGGAAAATTTAACCCCGTATAGCGAAACCATAGCTCCCCTGCTGCGGTTTTCAGCCCAGAATACTAGCAAGCAGACCCCTCTCACTGAAGAATTAGAGCTTACAACCCAGCTGCCCGACATTTCAGTTGAAGCGCTACCTCAGTGGGCGTATTTGGCAAATTTATTGCTTATCCAAAAACCCCAGTGGCGGTCTAAGGTGGATGTTCGAAATGGCTTTCCACCGGGCGCTAGCACCGATAAAGAATTTAAGGCGCTGTGTAAAAAGCGCAAGGATGAGTTCACCGAGCTTGTTGCAACACTCAAACAAGATGACGGCTTATTGGAGCAGTTGGACTATATTCGAAAACTGCCCTACCCTGATATCAACACCTATCAATGGCAATTGCTCGGCTCAGTCGCTAGGATTTTAATTCAGCTTAGCGGCGAATTACTTTTAGCGTTTGCGCATTTTGGAGTAATGGATTACACCCAAGCAGGAGCTGCGGCTCGCAGCGCGCTAGGCTCCACAGACGCGCCAACAGATTTAGCCCTGACCTTAGATCACAAAATTCAACACATTCTAGTGGATGAGTTCCAAGATACTAGCCAACTGCAGCTGGAGATTTTGCAGCAGTTAACTTTAGGCTGGCAGCAAGGTGATGGCCGCACTCTGTTTTTAGTCGGGGATGCGATGCAATCCTGCTACGGATTTAGAAACGCTAATGTAGGGATCTATCTCAATGTGCAGGCTAACGGCATTGGCGATGTCAGTCTTACTCCCCTGCTGTTGCAAACTAACTTTCGCTCCCAAGAAAATGTTGTGTCTTGGGTTAACAAAATATTTTCCGGTGCCTTTCCAAGCATGCCTGACAGTTCCCGCGGCGCTGTGCCCTATGCGCCTTCGGTACCGATTCATGAGGCGGCTAATGGCTATGGCGTAAACGCTATCTTAGTAAGCCATGACGGCAGTGCAAAGAGCCAGGCAAAAGACAGAGAAGCCGAGCTTGTGGTTGAACATATTGAGACACTACAAAAAACCGACCCCGGCGCGAGCATTGCAATCCTTGTGCGCAGCCGCTCTCATCTGGCCCAAATCATTCCTCGTCTGAAGGAGGCCGGCATCAATTGGCAAGCCACTGACATCGATCGCCTAGGCACGTTGCCGGTGATTGAAGATCTGTTAAGCCTCACTCGCGCATTGGCCAATACATCTGACCGGCTTGCTTGGTTTTCCGTCCTCCGCGGACCTTGGTGTGGGCTAACCAGCGCAGATTTATTGGCCGTTGCTCAACACGTTGGTCTCCAAGGGGTCTGGCAAGGTCTAGAAACTTTCGCTAGTACCGATGCTGCTTTAATCGACAACTTAAGTGCTGATGGTCTGATGCGCCTAAGGCCCGTTGTTAAAGTCTTGGCGTTCGCCATGGCCAGTAATCGCCGGGTGCCCCTGCGCCACTTAGTCGAAACCACATGGACGCTCCTGCGGGGTTACGACCTTGTCAAAAATGCAGCAGAATTAGATTCGGCGGCACACTTTTTTGATCTCGTTGAGCAATTCGAAGTAAGCCAAGGCATCGTCGATCTAATGAAGTTTGAAGAACAGGTGAAACAGTCCTTCGTTGCCTCGGCTAAAAGCTCCATGGGGTCTAACAGCATAAACGTGTTGACTATGCATAAAGCGAAAGGCTTGGAATACGACCATGTTATTTTGCCGGGTCTAACCAGGCAGCCCGTAAGCGACGACAAACCGCTGTTGCAGTGGTATGAAAGATTAAATGGCAACGGAGAAAACAAACTGTTTCTGGCAGCCCTAACTGCCACTGGCAAAGATGAAGACGATTTATACAAACTCATTCGCTCCGAGTCTAAAGCCAAAAGTTTGCTAGAAGACACAAGGCTGTTGTACATCGCGGTTACCCGAGCCAAAACCTCTGCTCTACTTATTGGTGTTATCAGTGACAAAGGTGATGGCAAGCAAGTGTTTTCGACAAGCAGTCTGCTGGGTCGGGTTTGGGACCAACTTGATGGCGCTAATATGCTGAGTAACGTGACAACCGTTGATGCATCTTCTGCTGAGTTACATCCTGTTGTGACTGACAAGCCCGTGGTCACGCCTTTACGGCGCACAGAGAGTCCGCTACAGCTAGACCAAATTGAAACCGCCGCGATGGATCGACTGCAGCTTGAATTGGAAACCCCAATTGAAACAGAGCGCTTTCCGCCCGAGTACGATGATAGAAAAGCGGCAGAAATCGGCACGGTGATTCACCGCTGCTTAGAGATCTATACTCTCACTGGGGGCAGCAAACAGTACCTAGAGACTATAGATGCACAGAAAAAGTACTGGGCCCTAAAACTGCGAGACGTTATTGCTGACGAATCTGAACTAAGTGAAGCCCTTGAGCTTGTTAAGCAGGCAGTCATAGGCACCATCGCTAACCCAGCATTTAGCTGGATCTTTTCGCCAGATAACAGCACAGCTCGATCTGAGCTTCAAGTAACCGATGCTAGGCAAAAAATTAAGGTCATTGACAGAACCCTAATCGATGAGCAAGGAGTTCGCTGGCTGATAGATTTTAAAACCGGCACGCCGAGACAGGGTCAATCACAAGAAAGTTTTATCGAAACGATGAAAGCCAGATATCGAGGGCAGCTAGAAAACTACCATAGTCTTTTCGCCGCCATGGAAGAGAACCCAATTAAAATGGCTTTACTGCTAACAGGCATAAATCAACTGGCAGTTTTATAAGCAACAGCTAGTAGTCAGACGCGTCGATCGCGTAAATACCAGGTGCATTTCTCAAATAGCCTTTGTAGTCTAAACCGTAACCAAATACATAGGCGTCTTCAATCTCTACACCCACGAAATCGGCTTTAATAGTAGAGACTTTTCTTTTATGCAGTTTGTCCGTTAATACTGCCGAGTAAATCTTCTCGGCCTGCTGATCTTTACAGTACTTCATCACCGCCGCCAACGTAGCACCCTCATCAAGAATGTCGTCGACAACTAAAACTGTACGACCTTTTAAGGACAGAGTTGGATACTTGATCCAATTGAGCCCATGCCCGGAGGTCGTGTTTCGGTAGCGAGTAGCGTGCAGATAATCCATTTGCAGCGGAAAATTTAGTTGAGTAACTAGCTTGCCAGTAGTTATTAACCCACCATTCATAATGCAGACAACTATAGGATTAGCTTGACCGAGTTGACAGGTAATAGCCTCGGCCATTTTCTTGATAGCGAGGTCGACTTCTTCCGCGCTTAACAGAAGCCGCGCTCGAGCGTAAACGGCGGCGGCTTGGGCGGCACTAATTTCACCGCCGGCTTCAATCACTAACAGGCCCTAGGGTTAACTCACCAAGTCCATCGATGGTCCGAGTTGGGAATGCAAAGTCAGCCTCATTGTCATGAACGATTTTTATTATCTTCAGCAGGACATTTTGCTTTACATCGTGAAACTCTATCCAATTTGTAGTTTTGGTAAAAGTGTAAATAAAGAAATCGAGAGATGAGGCACCGTAGCCATTAAAGTTGACGATCAGTGTCTGATTGGTGTCAATGTCTGGGTGAGATTTCAACATATCTTTTACTGCCTGGACTATGACTGGCATTTTTTCCGAATCTTTGTACCTAATACCAATAGTTTCTTTGATTCGACGATTCGTCATCCGCGAGGGATTTTCTAAACTAATTTTGTTGAAAACAGAGTTGGGAATATACAGTGGACGTTTGTCGAATGTTCGGATAACTGTAAGTCGCCAGCCTATTGTTTCGACCGAGCCTTCTATCTCTCTATCTGGAGACCTGACCCAATCTCCAATGGCAAACGGCCGATCCAAATAAATCATCAGCCCGCCAAAAAAGTTAGCAAGTAAATCTTGGGCCGCAAAGCCAACCGCGATACCTCCTACACCACCAAAGGCCAAAAGCGCGGTGATTTCGATTCCAATAGTTGGTAAAGCCACTAGAGCCGAAGAGATCACCACAGATAGCCGAATCAGCTTCGCCAGTGCATGGAGGGTGGTTGGGTCTAGTTTAGTTTGATCTGTTTGTGCTTGGATGGTTAGCTTTTCTAAAATTCTAACTTCAGCAAGACTGATGAAGCGAACAAGAAAAACCATCACTATTACAATGAATGCTAACTGTCTGGCGATTTGTAGATTGGCCTCAGAAAACAGCGCAAATTCGATGTGAGATGCGCTAAGTTGAATCGCATAAAGCAAACCAATGACAAGAATCACCCAACTTAATGGACCTCGTGCAGCCTCAAACAGCGCGTCGTCCCATACATTCTCAGTCTGTTCTAAGCGCCTCCCTAAAATATTAAGCGCCCGCATAGCGGCGAAGCGAAGAATTAAAGTCACCGTTACGATGACTAGTAGCTCAACTCCCCAACCCAGTTGGAGAATACTTTCCATGTCGAAAAAGGCTTCCATTACGTGTCCTTATAAGTCTCTATTAATGCCAGAATTGCAGACTTTGCGCTGCGCCAGGCTGATGTATTGTACAGATCGAGATTGCTTTTAACTTGCTTGGCTGACATCCGGGCCAAGGTCTGGGCATTGTCTGCTTGCACAAGATCCGGTCTGCCATCTAAAAACTCTTTAGTTTGTAAGGCCGCAGCTCGGTCATTGCATACCAACACCATATTACAACCCGCCGCGAGTGCTAATTGGGCCCGCTGGGTTACACTGCCCACATCAGTAGCGGCCGCCATGGTTAAGTCATCGCTAAAAACGACCCCACTAAACTTTAGCTCTTGGCGCAGTTTAGTTTGTATCCAGTAATGGGAGTAGCCGGCACAGTGAGAGTCAAGCGCCGGGTACTTTACATGAGCAGGCATTATGCCCACCAGTTTATCAATGCAGCGAGCAAACACCTTATAGTCGTTGTTCAATATGTCTGAAGCGCTGCGACTATCGATCGGCAGTTCTATATGAGAGTCGGCGTGAACAGAGCCATGACCGGGAAAGTGCTTGCCCGTAGCCTGCATGCCGGCACTATTCATTCCCTTTATATAAGCGTCTAGTAAAGCACATACAGAGTCAACATCCGCCCCAAAGGCTCTATTGCGGATTACCGTACTTTCACTGTTATACAAATCCATAACCGGCGCAAAGCTAAAGTCTAAACCGTAATAAACAATCTCCGCTGCCATGGCCCAGCCGCAGGATTCCGCCAGAGAAAGGCCTTGCTGAGGATTTTGCTCATACGCTTTTCCAATCAAACGCAGCGCAGGCAGACTTAGAAACTCATTGCGAAAACGCTGAACTCTACCCCCCTCCTGGTCGACGGCAATAAGCAAATTGGGCCGAGTTGTTCGGATAGAACCCACCAGCGCTCGCAGTTGGGTGGTGTCAGTGTAGTTGCGAGTAAATAAGATAATTCCGCCCACGGTTGGGCTGCGGAGTAATTCTTCGTCAGCAGGGCTCAAACACAAGCCTTCTATATCTAGCATTAAAGGCCCCAATGGCGGGCTATGGTTGGTCATGGCGATTTCCGATGCAATAAGCTAGGCGTGACTCACGCCGAATGAGGTGCAAACTTTAATATGAATCTGAACCTTATACAAAATTGGTTTAAACACCTCCAAAATCAGACTAAAAAACTCTTTAGACCTCTTTCTTTTTAGCAAAAAACAGATTTATAGTTATTAGGTTAGTTTGAGTTATCGGGCCATGGCTCGGTCTCTAAAGCAGGTATCAGTTTATTTAGGCGTAATAAAAATAAGACATAGTTTAATTGTGGATAAGGGGTCATAAAAATGAAGCAACTAAAGCCCGAGATTTCAGCCTGGTATACAAACTCTAGCAATGGAGATATTTTCGAGGTTATAGCAATTGATGAAGAAACCGACAGCATTGAGTATCAACTCATTGACGGCGAGTTGGGAGAATTTGATACCGCCACCTGGGACTCGATTAAGCTAAAGCACGCCCAGCAGCCTATCGACTGGAATGCTGATTTCGACGCCCAATCTGACACAAATAGTTTAGCCGATGCAGACCTTGAGTCTGATGATTACTCAGCCACCCTAGTGGATTACGACCATGACTTGCCGGATTTCGACGACGATACCGACTTGGTTTAGCCCGTTAAGTAAGGGCTGGCGCAAATCGACTGATCCTAGATCAAACCAGTAATGTGCTATCTGGGCTAAAGAATTCTTGAGATCAACAGATAACTGTATATAATTACAGTTGTTTCGATTTTGAGGATATTCTGATGAACAAGCTAACAGCCCGGCAAGAAGAGATCCTTGCGTATATTAAGGACTATTTGCAGGAAACCGGCTTTCCCCCCACCCGATCAGAAATTGCCACTAAAATGGGGTATCGCTCAGCAAACGCTGCTGAAGAGCATTTGCGGGCACTAGCACGCAAAGGCGCAATAGAAATACAGCCTGGAACTTCTAGGGGCATTAAACTGCCAATGACGGAGCAGCTTGGCTTGCCGATTATCGGCCTGGTGGCTGCGGGCAGCCCTATTCTTGCGGAAGAATCTATTTCCGAATACTGCAACATCCCACCAGATATGTTTTCCCCCAGAGCCGACTACCTGTTGTCAGTAAAAGGCACAAGTATGATCGATGTAGGAATTTATGAGGATGACTTGCTGGTGGTCCACAAGACAGACCGCGCTAATGATGGCGACATTGTTGTCGCAAGAATCGATGACGAGGTAACCGTCAAACGTTTGAAAACCAACGCAAAGTTAAAAACTATTACTTTGCTTGCAGAAAATCCAGAGTTTGCGCCAATAGAGGTGGATCTCAGAACCAGTAGTTTCTCAATTGAAGGTATTAGTGTCGGTATTATTCGACGTAATATGTAAGCCAGTTAGCGCTCTGCAGCGCGAGTTGCTGCAGACCAAGGCTAAACGTCCTAACCGAGCCGTTATTTAGCGGCTTTTTTGCTGGCGACTTTCTTCTTCACGACATCCTTCTTCACGACATCCTTCTTCACGACATCCTTCTTCGCGACTTTCTTTACAGCCTTTTTGGCGACTTTCTTAGGGGCTTTGGCTTTTTTGGCGGCTCGCGCTTCAGGCTTGATAATCTCCCACTTGCCATTATTGTAAAACGCTTTCCAGCCAGTTGCCTTTTTGTCGATTTCTGTCTGAACGTAGACCTCTTTGGTTTTGCGCGCATAGCGAATAATGGTCGGATTGCCGTCTTCATCGGCAATTGGGGCGTCAAATAAATAGCTGTGCTTGGGATCTATTTCGTCTTTATGGGGCAATATTTCAGTGACCAAAGGCGCCCTAGTTTCGCGGTTCTTAGGGAACTTGCTGGCCGCCAAAAACAGGCCGGCCGCGCCGTCTCTAAGGATGTAGTGGTCATCCACAGTTTCACAGGCAAGCTCCGGCATTGGCACAGGGTCCATTTTCGGTGGCGCGGCTTCGCCGTTACGCAATAGCTTCCGAGTATTCTTACACTCGGTATTGGTGCAACCAAAGTACTTACCAAAACGGCCGGTTTTCAGCTGCATCTGGGAGCTACATTTGTCACATTCCAAGACTGGGCCGTCATAGCCTCTTATCTTAAATTCGCCATGCTCGATCTCAAACCCAGAGCAATCAGGGTTGTTGCCGCACACGTGGAGTTTACGCTTCTCATCAATCAAGTAAGCATCCATTGCCGTGTTGCAGATTGAGCAGCGGTGTTTCTTGCGCAATAATATATTCTCTCGCAGCTCAGCTTCTTCCGCTGTATCGGTGCGAATGGCCTCATCGCCTGGGGTCAAATTTAGAGTCGACTTGCACCGCTCTTTAGGAGGCAATGAGTAGCCAGAACAGCCTAAGAAAACCCCAGTTGACGCTGTCCTGATCTGCATGTTGCGGCCACACAGCGGACATTTAATGTCTGTTTCAGAAGGGTCGTTAGTGCGCATGCCGCCGGATTCAGACTCGGCTATGGCTAACTGCGATGTAAATGAGGCGTAAAACTCGTTAAGTAGGTTTTTCCAGTTCTTGCCGCCGCCAGCAACCTCGTCCAAAGACGCTTCCATCTTCGCCGTAAAGTCGTAATCCATCAGCTCAGTAAAACTTTCTTGCAAACGCTCGGCAACGATGTCACCCATCTTTAACGCATAGAAACGTTTATTCTCGACTCGCGCATAGCCTCGGTCTTGAATAGTCGAGATAATTGCGGCGTAGGTAGAAGGCCGGCCGATGCCTTTCTTTTCAAGTTCTTTAACCAAGCTTGCTTCAGTAAAACGTGCCGGCGGTTTGGTGAAGTTCTGTAGAGGATCAAGTTTTTCCAATACCAGCTTGCTGCCGACCTCAACGTCGGGCAATACCACATCTTCATCTTTAGAAGGCATGACCTTGAGGTAGCCATCAAATTGCATGATCCGACCTTTGGTCCGCATTTCGAACTCGGCCGCAGCAATTGTTATGCTGCTACTTAAATACCGAGCCGGGGGCATTTGGCAGGCGACAAAATACTGCCAGATCAGGCTGTACAGGCGCACAGCGTCTGATTCCATACCCATTAGTCGATCTGCTTTAGTCTTAACATCAGATGGCCTGATAGCCTCGTGAGCTTCCTGAGCGCCATCTTTGGAACTGTAGTACAAAGGTTTTTCAGGCAAGTATTGGCTGCCGAGACTCTTTTCAATATACCCTCTGCACTGAGCTATAGAGTCAGCGCTAAGATGGGTCGAATCTGTTCGCATGTAGGTGATGTAGCCAGCCTCGTATAGACGCTGGGCCATCATCATGGTCTTTTTCACGCCAAAACCAAGCCTCGTGCTGGCCGCCTGCTGCAGAGTTGATGTGATCAATGGCGGTTTGGGCTTTGAAGACGTTGGCCGGTCTTCGCGTTTTAAGACAGAGTATTCAGCGGCTTCGAGGACGCGTAGCGCTGCATCTGTATCTGCTTGATTATTAGGTCTAAAGTTAGCCCCGGCTTGCTTAGAGACTTGGCAGCGCAAACCCTGCTTTTTAGCCGATTTGAGATCGACATATACTTCCCAAAACTCTTCTGGGATAAAGGCCCGAATTTCCTGTTCTCGTTCAACCACAAGCCGCATGGCCACCGACTGCACTCTACCAGCAGATAGGCCTCGGGCAACTTTTGCCCACAGCAAAGGAGAGACCATAAAGCCAACCACGCGGTCAAGGAAACGCCGTGCCTGCTGGGCTTCCACATAGCGCATGTCCAATTCACCAGGTACTGAAAAGGCCTCAGTTATTGCCCGCTTGGTGATCTCATTAAACACGACTCGCTTGTATCTTGCGGGATCACCGCCAATGGCTTCTTTTAGATGCCAAGCGATTGCTTCCCCTTCTCTATCCAAATCCGTTGCTAGATAAATTGTTTCTGCATTCTTAGCAAGCTTTTGCAGCTCTGAAACAACTTTCTCTTTGCCGGGTAGTATTTGATAGTTTGCTTGCCAGTCATGCTCAGGATCGATACCCATTCGCGCCACTAACTGCTCTTTGGCCTTCTTCTTTTTATAGACAACTTTCTCATCGTCTTTCATTTTTCGCGTAATCGCGGCTGCCGCTGCGCGTGCTTTTGCATCCACAGGCTTACCGCTACCACTAGTTGGCAGATCGCGTATATGGCCAACGCTGGACTTAACAATGAAATCCGGGCCAAGGTATTTGTTGATGGTCTTGGCTTTGGCTGGTGATTCAACGATTACTAGTGATTTGGCCATGTGTCCTGAGTAAATTCCATTTGTAGGGCTTTAAGAGCGCACATATATAAGGGCTAGTTGCAGATGGGTCAAGTTTTCTTGGCAATTAATTTTTGTTGCAAGAGGCAATTCTTGCTGGATCATTGATTTTCATCCCCACCAAGACAGGCTCATGATTAAACAGCGCCTAGCTGCGAATTTGCCGCCTAAACTCAAAGGCAAGGCTTCTCTAGGCTGGTGTTTTTACAGGAGTTATGGGGTGTAACCACCACGTTTTTGCGGTCAGCTGCGCGCGCGCAAAACTTGTTCCATCAAGTTTTCAAGCATCAAAAAAAATAGTGCCATTTGGCACTATTTTTTATTTTAGGAAATACAGCGAAGGTTTCCCTTGATTTAGACTTTTACTTCATGGGTCCAACCAAATTCATCTGCTAGCTCGCCTTTTTGAATACCCACCAAAGTATCGTACATTTTTTGCATTACCGGCCCTACCGTCTTGCCGTCTTCGAAAACCTTATGCCAGGCTTCATCGAAGTAGAGTTGACCCACAGGCGACAGCACAGCGGCCGTGCCACAAGCAGCCATCTCTTGAAAGTTTGGCAGCTCTTTACGCAGATCAATAGGCCGTTCGATGGTAGTCATAGCAAACTTATTTTTTGCAAATTCCATTATTGAGCGCCGCGTAATACTAGGCAGTATGGCTGAAGATTTTGGTGTGACTAGGGAGCCATCTTTCATGGCGACCAATATATTTGCCGAGCCCGCTTCATCGATAAATCGCTTTTCTTTAGCATCTAGGTAGAGCGCTTCGTTAGCGCCAAGCTCTTGCGCTAGCTTCGTGGCTAACAGCCCACCCGCATAATTGGCGCCTACTTTGAACGCGCCAGTACCGTTTGGAGCAGCGCGATCAAGATCAGACACAGCCAATGAGATTACCGCCATGCCAGCTTCTTTATAGTAAGGGCCGACCGGGCTGACAAAGACTCTAAACTCAAAACTCTTAGCCGGTCTTAAACCCAAGTTCTCACCTACACCAAGGAGCATGGGCCTTATATACAAAGACGCCCCAGAGCCGTAGGGAGGCACCCATGACTGGTTTGCTCGTACCGCCTCCTCTACCCCGCGAATGAATAGCTCACGCGGCACTTGCGGCATCAGCAACCTTGGCGCAGCTGAATTCATCCGGTCGCTGTTAAGAGCAGGTCTGAACAATAGTATTGAGCCATCGGCCGCAGTTTGCGCCTTCATTCCTTCAAAACACTGCTGGGCGTAATGGATTGAGGGGGCTCCCTCATGAATGCTTATCATCTCATCTGAGATCAACTCGCCGTCGTTCCAACGGCCGTCTTTATACAGCGCTCTAAATCGGTAATCCGTTTTTCGATAGACGAAACCTAATTCTGACCAATCTAAATTTTGCTTAGCTACTTTCCCGTCCACACTCTTTTCTCATTAGTAAAACAAGCACGCATTATCTTGGAATTACCACTCAATAGCTAGATTTCATGCCGCCTACAGGCAAGTCTGCACTATTATCTGATTCGACTATCCGCTAGACTTCGGCGCGAGCGAGGGTGGATAGAAACGTTGTAATGAAATTAATCGATATTGGTGCAAATTTGACCCATGAGTCTTTTGCCCTAGACTATAGCCAAGTCATAGCGGACGCCAAGCTAGCTGACGTTCACCACATAGTCTTAACCGGCACCGACCTTGCGAGCAGTATCGAGGCCTGCGCTGTGGCTAACGACAGTGCAGGATTCCATACCTCTACTGCAGGCTTCCACCCCCACGTGGCAGCGACAATGGATGATTCTGCGTTTGCCCAGATTCGTCAGATTTGCCAGCAACCGAGCGTTATTGCCGTGGGTGAAACAGGACTAGACTACAACCGTGACTTTTCGCCGCGGGCGGCGCAATTAAAAGCCTTTGAGCAGCATTTAGAGCTGGCGGCAGAACTAAAATTGCCCCTATTCCTTCACCAAAGAGAAGCTCACGACGACTTTTTTAAACTATTAGAGCGCTACCGGCCATCCATCGTTGGAGGCGTAGTGCACTGTTTTACTGACAATGAAAAAGCCTTGAGGGACTACCTTGAGCTAGATATGTATATCGGCATTACCGGCTGGGTGTGTGATGAGCGACGTGGGCTAGAGCTTCAGGCACTGGTGCCCCTTATTCCCTTGGATCGGCTGCTTATTGAGACAGATGCGCCGTATTTATTGCCCCGCACCCTATCGCCCAAGCCTAAGAGCCGGCGCAATGAGCCAAAGTATCTTATGGAGATCGCAAAAGAAATTGCCCACTGCCAGCAATTAACTATCAATGAAATCGCCAATGCGACGACACATAATGCTAAGAATCTGTTTAATTTGCAGGTTTAGCGTAATGAATATTAAACATTTTCTCTGTTTTTGCTATATTTTAGCGAACAACAGGCTTTTACGAAGGGTTTAGGGTTCAGTTTGAACAAGAGGGCGTTCTTAGAAGGGTTTATGACGGCCAGCACAATGGCCTTCGGTGGACTTTTCATGTGGCAAAAACTCAAGCGGTCAGAGATACTGATTGCTCGCTCGCTCGACCCCGTAAATCCAAGTTCTGCACCGGAAGCGTTTAAATTCACCCCCATTGACGTCAAGCTCGCCTCTCCCGCGACTGGAATCCCAAATCCAGTCCCGACTGCAGAGATGGATTCCGAATTCTCTATCGCCGACTTAGATGAGGTTCAGGTTGAGTCTTACCTGAAAAAAATTCGTAATTTCGACGCTATCTTTGCTAGCGACATTTATTTAGACCCACGCTATGAGGCCTTGTTGCTGCGCACTGCTAAGCATTTAGCGGCAGTGGAAAGCTACATAGGGCACGGCAATTTCAATCTCATGAGCTTTGACGAAATGCTAAGAGCGGGAAAAGTCTTTCCCAAAATAGGCGAGTTCAAAGCCGATGAGCTTAACTTTTTAGAAGAGATCTTTTTTGCCAATCCTAATCGTTACGGCTTCTTTGGCAAAAAAATCAGCCGCGACATCACTGACTACATTTCCAAGAAAGACGTCGCGAAAATATCCAACTCTGGGCACTTTTTGCTTAAGGGAGAGTCGCTGAACCTGTACAACCAAATTCGTAAAGACGTCGGCAACAACATGATACTGACCTCTGGCGTTCGCAGCAACGTCAAGCAGATGCACTTGTTTCTCGCGAAAACCATCGAAGCCCAAGGCAATCTCTCGAGAGCATCACGCTCCCTAGCCCCTCCCGGCCATTCTTACCATGGCATCGGAGATTTCGACATTGGCAAAATAGGCTACGGTCAAAAGAACTTCTCGTCAGATTTTTCAGATACCGCAGAATACAAACGAATCGCTGAATTAGGTTACGTCGACATTCGCTACCCGACAGACAATCTGTTTGGTGTGCGCTTCGAACCTTGGCATATTAAATTAGGTTAAGCAGCTCGTCATAGCCAAATGGCCACCCCAGCTCTTCGCCTGTGGCTTTGTTTTTAACCACAGGTATACGAATACCATAAAGTTCAACCAGCGCCTCGGAACAACTAATGTCTGTAGTTTCGATTTCCGCAGCAGGATGCGCAGTCTTCAGCACATCCAGCAGCGCGTTGGCCTCCTCGCACAAATGACAGCCGGTGGTTGTATAAAAAACAAGGTTCATAGTATTGCTTCTTTTATTTTAGAGTCGCTCAATAGACTGAAGTCGATTGTTGGTATCAATGCATAGTTCAAATCGGCCATAGACTCCATCGTGTGTCACAAATCGATGGAGAATATTGCCGGGAAACACTACCCGCAAACCTGTTTCACTAACCGCGCTGACGTTCTTAACCCTACCCGCATAAAGAGCCGTGTATTTTTCTGCCGGTATACAGAGCATTAAACGGTGTCTCTGCATGTCTTAGCCCTTCGTGAAGACAGTGGTTTGAGCCAGGTTTAACAACTCTCGAAGCACCACCGAGAACATTGAATAGTCCGGCTTGAGCTCTCCTTGCAAGGTTGCCAGCATTGCCTTTGCCCGATCCACAGCCGCAGCATTTTCTTCGGCCCAGTTCTTTACCAAAGAATCCGCGGAGCCTTTCTTTGTGCTCCAAGCCAAAACATTGCAGGTTAAGGCCCGTTGCTGCCAAGTCATATCATCTAGGAAGCTTTCTCGCGCTAATGCTTCCCAGTAATTCGTCACATCAAGGTTATTAATTAATTCGCCCAGCCAGTTAAGTTGAAGCTCTTCGCCCACCGAGTAGTACACATCAAGAATGGTCCCTAAGCCTTCATTAGTCGATTGAGAAACCTCAACAAAGCTGGCGATTGGCACTAGAAACTGACAGCTAGCGATTTGCCGCGCCAAAGATTCCGGCACGCCCTTCTCAACCAAGGCGTCATGTTTACGATTAAACACCGCTTGGGAAACCGCAGGCAGCTTTCGAGGTATCATCGTTCTGGCTTCTATTATTTTCTTAGCAAACAGCGTACAGGACTGCTTGAAATCCAAACTGCTGCGGCGATTACGCAGCAGCCAACGAGTGGTTCGTCGCGCCAGTCTGATTAGCTGAAACATCATCGCATCTTGGGTTGCTGATTCGACCTTATAATCTAGCGCCTCAACCTCAGCCCATGTCCCGTCTATCTGATAAATGTCTTTGGCGATGATCGCAGCTTTTACTACTTCGCTAGGACTAGCACCGGAACTGTCTACAAGGCGATAAATGAAACTGGCGCCGAACAGATTCACAATGGAGTTTGCCACCTGGGTCGAGGTTATCTCTTTGCGAAGCTGATGACTGGCGATTTCCGCGTGGTGAGTCTTCACTAAAGACTGCGGAAATGCACTATTCAAATACGGCTCTAGATAATCGTCAGCAATATAATCTGCCACCACCAGTTCTTTCTTCAAAAACATTTTCATGTATGAAGTAAGTACAGACAGTTCGGGACGAGTCAAAAACTGCCCCTTCTTTTCCCGGTCGTCTAAGACGTCATTGCTAGGGAGAAATTCCAGCTTACGATTCAAGCCAGCATGTTTTTCTAGATACCCAACGAGACCGCTGAATTCTTTACCTCGCGAACCCATTTGCGCGTTGGCAACGCCGATTGATAGAACCTGGCTGTAATTATTATCCAAAACCAGCGTAGCGACTTCAGAAGTCATACTCACCAGTATTGATCGTCGCTTTTGCTCGGTCAGCTTATCTTTGTTCTTCAATTCGTTAAGCAGAATCTTAATATTCACTTCATGATCAGAACAATCGACACCGGCCGAGTTGTCAATAAAGTCAGTAAGAGAGACGCCTCCATTGAGGGCGAACTCTATTCTACCCAACTGCGTAAATCCGAGGTTACCGCCCTCGCCTATGACCTTGCAGCGAAGCTCATTGCCATCGACACGCAGTGAATCATTGCCCTTATCGCCAACCGCCGAGTGACTCTCAGTGGACGCTTTGACATAAGTGCCAATACCCCCATTCCACAGCAGATCAACCGAGGCTTTTAGTAACAGTGAAATCAATTGATCCGGTGAGGCACTGTTAACATCTATCCCAAAGCGCTCCTTTATCTGGGGTGTTAAGGCAATAGATTTTGCAGATCGAGGAAATACCCCACCGCCTTTAGATATCAATGACGATTCGTAGTCAGTCCAATTGGAGCGAG
>JBLGBD010000008.1:0-50198 GCA_047617585.1 Pseudohongiellaceae bacterium
GGCTTCTTTAGGCATATCCACTTTCTCGGCAGTACCCTTGAGCATGTCTCGCCAATTAGTCTTGTCTGCAACGTGTGATTTAAACATGGTTTCAATCAGCCCTGATTGCAGCCTGGTGCGCACCCTAATAATCGGCAAAGCTTGGGTCGCTCCTTGATCAACCCAACGTGTAGGAACCTGAGTTGCCCTAGTAATGCCAATCTTTAGACCCGAAGAGTTGGCTAGATAAACAATGTGGTCCTGCATACAATATTTATCACCCCAACCTGGCTCGCGGCAGGTGCCTTGGGCATGGTGGCATCTTTCAGGATGGATAATGCATGAGTCACACTGGGCTAAGTTTTGGAAACAGGGATAACAGTAGCCTTGATTGAAGCTCTTGCTGGTTTTGCGCCCGCAATGCACACAGTGAATTTCACCCAAAAACTCCAGCTTTAATGGTTTTTCGATAAATTGATTGAGCTGGACTTCACTCTCACCTAACGGCAAGCTATAGCTCACTGGCGTCAGCAGCCGACTGCGCATTTTTCTCACCGTACCTTGGGCTATTACTTCCATTGAATTTCTCTACGCTTCTTTAAATACACTTTGACCGCATCCTAGCTACTAAGAATCTAACTTTGATTTGCAGCCCTTAGGCAGCGCAGCGCCAGTTCTCTCGCTTTCGCCCATGTGTTTCATCTCATAAAGTATCACCACCTGCATGCTGTGCTCCAATTGCTCAGCCGATAGCCTGCTGCCGTCATCCCACTTACCCAACTCTATCGCTGTCTTGAGTGATTCGTAGACCGACGGAGTGATTTCTTCTAGTAACGCCTTCACCGAGCTTGGCGATTCCGCCTGTTGATCATATTCACTGCTAGCCATTTTCTGCCCTCTCTTGTCGAGCACCAAACTGAACCGGTTTGCTGCCAACTATCGATACTTTAAGTATTGTCTTGGCCACAACCACCACTGCAAACCCTAAAACTAACCCGGATAGCAGCCCACCAACATGAGCAGCTGTTGCAATCATCGAAGAAGCTACTATTTCCATTACCACAAGTGCAATTACGAAAAACGTGAGCAGATTCTTGTTCAATGACAAGTAACTTCGGGGCATCGCGGTATGTATTACCCAAGCGTAGGCCACTAGGCCATAAATCACGCCAGACATGCCGCCAAAGTTTCGACTCTCGCTCATCATAAACTGCGCTGTATTACTCACAAACGCCATAACGACAATGAGTCCAGCAACAAACCAGCTGGGGTGAATGGCTTCAAGCTGTTTGCCAAAATACCAAAGCCACAACATATTAAATACCAAATGCAGCTCGCCAAAATGGAGAAACATTGGAGACAGTGTTTGAAGCGCAGATCCAAGCGAGTCAATGCTCAATACAAGGGAAATAAACCCCTGAGTTGACAGCGCTGGATAGAAAAGAATAGCCACCGCATTAGGATTAGCACCTAAGCGACTGATCACGGCCACAACAATGCACACACTGAACAACAGCAACGTAACAGGAGTTAGATAGACCGAGGCAACAAGACCATTGAGCAGCTTTTTATAATTAAAAGTGTTGGTGAGAGCTAAATAGGATTGCCCCTGCTGGGTGGGCGCCGTGCTAACAGCTTGCTCTTGCCACTGCTGTAATGCTTTGCGCAAAAATTCAGCCTCAGTTTCCGAGTTTACCCAGATCACTTGCTGACCAGATTCCTCGTTGATCCGATGGACTAATCCATGCTCACGCAGCAGCTTACTAAAAGTATATAGATCTACAGTGATAGGCAAACTCGCTGCTCGTATCATTTCGCCTTAACACCCGCTTTACCTAAACGGCTGCCCCAGCCAAGCTTACTTCGACAGGCATCGTAAAAGCTAAATTGGGTTGTATGGATCAGCTTCAATGCAACCGCTTTTTTAGTCACAATAATTTCATCACCTACTGATGCAATGTATTTTTCCTCGCCATCGCAGCTTACTTGGGGTTTCAATTTGCATTTAGGCGAGATAACTATTCGAATTTCACTGTCACCATCAACGACAATCGGGCGGCTATTGAGCGAATGAGGGTACATTGGCACCAGTACTATGGCATTCAAATTTGGGTGCATAATTGGACCGCCCGCCGACAGGGAGTAGGCTGTAGAGCCGGTGGGAGTTGCAACGATAAGGCCATCTGATTCTTGGCTGTAAACAAACCGATCATTAATAAACAGTTCAAACTCGATCATCTGCGCAGCCTGCCCTGGGTGCAAGACAACATCGTTCAGGGCCGAACCAAGCTTTTCCCGCTTGCCGTTAATCTCACGGGCAGCATCCAACAGGAACCTCGATTCAATTTCGTATTTTCCCGCCAGCACTTCATCGACTTTGGCTTCAATTTCATCGGGCAAAATATCGGTTAAGAAGCCAAGTTTGCCTCGGTTTATGCCAATAACAGGCACTTGGTCTGTGGCGATATGCTTCGCCATAGTCAGCATGCTGCCATCACCGCCTACCACAATGACCAAATCACAGCGCGCCGATAGCTCTCGGCGCCCACAGGTTTCAACTGCCGGCGCGCTGAGTAAGCCCGCCGTCATGTGATCCAATACTATAGTCACCGGTTTCGTTGCAAGATACGCCAACAGTCGGTTAAGCGTCTCAAGAACCCCTTCATGGTCGGGCCTGCCGACAATGCCTATGTGCTTAAAAACGGACATGTCACTATCCAATGTATGATGATTTTATGGACCCAAGTGTACCATGACAGCCGCCCTACACAGGGATTTTAGTACAGTATCCCAAGCGCGAACTTTTGCCTTACAACGAGTTATTCGCAACCGTCTAGGGGTAGGCCTTTAGTTAAGACCCTCTCGCTTTGGTCAATCGCCAAGTATCCTAGTTAGCCCGAAAACCTTGGGTGGCCGCGGTTACTGGGTTTACTCAATCGAAGAGGATTGAATTAGACAATTCCGCCTGTATGCAACGCACAAATGTGGCTTCCAGCTGGAAAGACGTCCTGTCGAATCATCGAATCCAGCGCGAAGAATAACTTACCGGTATAGACATGCTCTAACGGTACATCATGCTGCTGTGCAAAGCCTGCCATGAACTTTTCTAATTGTGGATTGCTTTTGCCATACCCACCCCAGTGGTAGTCATCCGATACTGACCAAGCAATCGCTGCCGAGCTGGCAAGAGGCAATTTTTCCGCCACTGCATTGCCCATGTACCCAGGAGCTTTTAAAACAGAAACTCCCAAAACGCTATTTGCCGTACCCAAACTCGCGAAGCCATTGACAACACCCGCCATGGTCGCCCCTGTGCCACAGGCTAACGCGACTATGCTCTGGTTATTTACTGGAATTGCCAAGGCCACCAGTTTCGCAATGTCTTCACAGCCCTTTACACCCAGCTCATTAGACCCTCCTTCGGGTATCAAATAAGCCGGGCCGTGCTTGGCTAACAGCGCTTCGAGGAAGTTTGGATCTGCCTTGCGCCTGTAGTCCGATCTAGACAGCGGAATTAAGGCCATGTTGTGAGCCTTTAGGAAGCGGATAACTGGGTTAAAAGGCTCAACAATCTCCCCTCTCACAAACCCTACAGTCTCCACTCCAAGAGCCGATCCTGCGGCAGCTAGAGCATACAAATGATTGGAGTAAGCACCACCAAAGCTAACAATTTTATGCGCCCCACCATCCACAGCTCGGGCTAAATTAAGCCGCAGCTTAAACCATTTGTTGCCCTGAATTTCTCGGTGCATGGTGTCTAGGCGCAGCACCGACAGCCTTAGCTGTTTTGACTCCAGCAACGGACTTGCCAAAACCTGGAGTTGCGGCGGCATGATTGAATGTTGGAGCTGCTCTAAGGCGTTTGGCAATTCTCAGTCCACTTAATGCTGAGTCAAAAATCTGACGCAGCGCGCAAGCTTTAGCGATCCACAAAGAAATAGCAACACCTCACTTTGGGTCGCCGTTACCGGTTTGAAAACAGCCTGGACCAAGACTAAGCTGCGTAGTCCTTTTTCTTACAGGAACGAGGGTTTCGAAAATAAAATTACTCGAAAATACATATTTATTAATTATACATATCAGATACTTGCAAACACTAGCCCCACAAACTTCAAAGCGTACTTAATACGAGGTTTCGTAAACCTTATTCCCGCCGACACTTACTATAGCAATTTTAATAACTAAAACTCTCGATCCGGCAGCTAAACATTGGCCCTCACCGAGATGCTGCCTCTACCCCACTTTGAACGCTCAGGAGTTTTAAGAATGTTGAATACGAAAATAGAAGCTGTTGCTAGGGTTCATGCGCCTAACCTAGTGTCACCCTCCTCCATTTTGAAGGAAGCCGGAATTGATAAGTATGACTACCCGCTTAATTGGATTGAAGAGAATACCGGAATCCAAACTCTGCACCATGGCAATTTAGATGCAAAGCCGAGCAGTTATGCTATCCCCGCAATCGAAAAGGCACTGAAAAACTTTTCTGGTGAGCTGCATGAGATAGACGCTATATTTTACTGCGGCATGAACCGAGACATGCAAGAGCCCTCCACCGCCCATATTATTGCTGACAAAATAGGTCTCTCTGCCAAATTAAAGTTGGATATGTCCGACGCCTGCCATGGTTTTACGGCAGGCATAATGATGGCTGATTTACTGATAAAAACCGGCCAGGCTCGGCACGTCTTGCTTTGCACTGGGGAGAACGCTAGCCGCGGCACCATGCATATAGCTGAACGTTTTAAGAACAACGAGCTTGGCAAAGACGATGTAAAAACCAACCTCGGGGCATTTACTGTTGGTGACGTTGGCGCAGCTATGGTGCTAGGCCCGACCGACGACGGCAGTGGCTTTCAAACCATCGACCCACTTGGCTTCAAGAGTTTTAATTCCAACAACAATTCCAAGGTATGGCCAGCTTGTTTTGTCGACTGGGAACGTAACGCCTTCGCGATGCACTCGGTTTGGATTAGCCTTGAGACAATCAAAATGGTGGTTAACATGACTCCCACCACCTTAGGTGGCGCCGGTTGGGACATTAACGACATCGACTATTTCGTGTCTCATCAAGTTGGCCGCAGCGTCCAAGAACACTACTTGAAAAAATTGAATATAAGCAAAGAAAAGTCAGTAGAGATCTATCAGGACTATGGCAATTTAACCTCTGCCTCTATGCCGGTGTGTTTCGACCTATTGGGAGAAGCAGGTAAGCTAGAAAAAGGCAAAAAAATCCTGATGAACTCTACCGGTAGCGGCATTGTTGTGTCTCAAGGCTTATACGTGGTTTAAACACCCAAGCCAGTTGATTGCCTGGGTTTTGCCATTTTATAGCAGGCGAAAAACTGGCAGCGGCACACACAGCAAAGCAACTCAGAAAGTCCCAAACCGCAAGGAATGGGACTTTTTTATTCCAGCCACAGCTTGCCAGCAAAACTACGTCGCATTTTCTTTTCGTCGGTGTGAAAAACAGGAGCGGGCTTTCGCAGGAGCGAGTCGATTCGACCAAAATATTACCGCAAACAGCAGTAAAAATGGCAAATCTACCAATCTAAGAGGTTGATATATAAGAAATGGCGGACCGGACGGGACTCGAACCCGCGACCTCCGGCGTGACAGGCCGGCATTCTAACCAGCTGAACTACCGG
Source organism: Pseudohongiellaceae bacterium (assembly GCA_047617585.1). Taxonomy (GTDB): domain Bacteria; phylum Pseudomonadota; class Gammaproteobacteria; order Pseudomonadales; family Pseudohongiellaceae; genus UBA9145. The sequence continues at coordinate 5,625 of JBLGBD010000008.1, forward strand.
TCCGCAACTTGATCGAAAAGCGCTCTTGGCAACTTTTCAAACTCTTTAAACATAAGTCCCGTACGTTCTGTTCAGGAGGACTTACTGTATTTGGTGGGTGATGAGGGATTTGAACCCCCGACATTCGCCTTGTAAGGGCGACGCTCTCCCAACTGAGCTAATCACCCGTAAAACTGAGAGAGCGCATTTTACCGATTCACGCCTCTATGTCAACAAATGCGAGGGATTCCGAGAAAAAAACCGAATAAATTTTTATCCGGAACTACTTGTTAGTGTGGGTGTAGGCGCCATCCCAGTGTAGTCCTAGGTCTTGCTCCCTTAAAGACTCAATACGCTCCAGGTAGATCTGGTAAAGTGGTGTGAGAGGTTCAAGCTCAACCAGTGCTTGAAACGCTGCCTGAGCGTCATCCCAGCTCTGGGCATAGAACTGTTCGAGAGCGCCATGATATTGTTTAACCCGTGCCTCAAGCTCCGGGGTCGACGCACCCAATTCGCACAGCGGCTCATAGCAGGTTATGGCTTCGTCCTTACCCTTAACCTTCACTTTGTCGATTATGCGCAGCAAGAAGCCTTCTAGGCCTGCTACGGTCTCTTGCCCTATCAATAGTCGAATTCCGTAAAACTTAGTCAGACTTTCAAGCCGCGACCCAAGATTTACAGCATCACCCAATACGGTGTAAGAACGCCGGTACGTCGATCCCATGTCGCCGACATTCATCATGCCAGTATTTATACCAACGCCTATATTTACCTCGGGCAACCCCGCTGCCAGGAACTGTTGTTTTAGCTCTTCGGTTTTTTCAAGCATTTTTAAGGCCGATCGCACTGCATTGGCTCTGTGATTGAGATCTTCCAGCGGAGCCCCCCAGAATGCCATCACCATATCGCCAACGTATTTGTCGATGGTACCGTTATGTTCAAAAATAATTCCGGTGATAGGGGTAAAAAAATCATTTAACAATTTCTTAAGCTGGCTGGCACTGAGCACTTCTGAGATTGAAGTAAAGCCGCGAATATCTGAAAACAACACTGACAGTTCTTTACTTTCGCCTTCAAAAGAATAGTTATCTGGGTTCGATAGCATTGAGTCAATATGTGCCGGCGGCACATATTGATCAAACATGCCTTTGATTGCCTTGCGAGTTTGGCTTTCAGCTAAAAAGCCATAAATCAAATTAATACCGGTGAGGACAATAATAAGTGTGATAACTAGCACCAGGGGGAAATCCAGTTTGTAGACCGACCAAAGCTGAAAGTTGCCCCACACACTTAAGCCTAAAATAGCCGACGCAATGCCAAACATGCTCGCAGGCCCTAAGTGGGGAAATAGAACTGATAGGGCAATCCCGAGCGTGGCTAATACAACGAACATACCGCCTGCTATCCAATCTGGACGATAGGGAAAAATACGCACGTTGGTGTTTGTAAACGAGGCGAACGCAGACGTTGTACTGGCTTCACCATCTGAGACCGTCAGCGCCGACATATTGACTGCATTTAATAGCGCATTAAGCATATTGGCGTGTACTTCTACCCCAGGATAGAGTTTTTGCAACGGCATTGCTCTCAGATCACCTAATCCTGGCGCACTAGTCCCCACCAGCACTAAGCTATTTGCCAAGGCCTGTTTTTCTTGTTCACTGAGGGTCCCTCGAAGAACATCTGTTGCCGAAATATAAGGAAAGAAATTATCACCATCTTTAGTCGTACTGCCTACATAGGGCACATTTACATATCCTCGGCCATCGGTTGGAATAACAAAGCTTCCTGGCCCCTTGCCTAAGCGAACCGCTGTAACCACTTCAACATCGTTGTAGGAAAAAGTTTCTAGCTCGTAATTTTCTAAGAAGTTATAGACCCTAAACATTTCCAAGGCGAGAGTTGTATACAGATTTTCACCGTAGCGTATTACCAAAGGAACCCTGCGCACCACGCCATCAGCATCGGGCTCTTGATTCATGCTGCCGTTACCTCTAGCGGCGTCCTGCAGTATCTGAATGTTGCCGGTAAATCCGGTCATATCAGTGAGGGTAATCTTGCTTGCCAATTCCGACTCAATTTCCACGACAGACGGCGGCAGCTCGTTAAACGAGACAGAACCCTGAGGCGAAAAGTTAATCGCCAGCACCGCATCAACTGAATTAATCATTGCATTAGCAAAGTATTGATCGGCATCAATGCTGGGTTCTATTTCAGCAAGGGTACGCACGAAGGCAGGGTCTAAACTGGCCAAATCAATTGGTGCGAGTAAATCTCGTATATTGCGGTCGGGTTCAGGAAAGGTAATATCGAAACCAACCACTAAAGAGCCATACTCACTAAGCCTTTCAGTCAGCTGCCCAACCTTGATCCGATTCCAAGGGTATTGTCCCTCTGCCTGTAAGCTGCGCTCATCTAGATCAACGATGACTATTTTGTTTTCGACTGATTTGATGGCTTTTGGCATCACCGCCATACGCTGATCATAGAGCAAATATTCAAGCCGATTGATAACATTCTGCAATAGGCTTGGCGCGCTGGTGTGGAGAAACAAGATAAAAATTGTGCCCAGCACACCCAAGTACGTAGCGAATCGCTTGCCTTGCCCCCAAAAACGGCGAAACCTGCGGTACTTTAGCTTGATTATCCCGAGCACTGTAATTCCACTATTTATTAGTTATTAGTCTTATTGCCCGCATTATAAGGCCTTTCGCCTATCAGGCCACTAGAGGCGATTAGTCGTTCGATTTAGCCAGACTATACACAACCTTCAGCAATAGGTAGACTTTGCGCCCTGTTTATTGATGTACAAAGGGCTTGGCATGGAGTTATTTAAAGAATTCTCATTTGAAGCGGCGCATAGACTACCCAATGTGCCTGCTGAGCATAAATGCGCCCGCCTCCATGGACACTCGTTCTTTGTTCGCATCACAGTAGCAGGAGAAGTTGGAGCTACGAGCGGCTGGGTAATGGACTTTGCCGATGTGTCGCGGGGCTTCCGTCCAATACTCGACCAGCTCGATCACTATTACCTAAACGATATAGTGGGGCTTGACAATCCAACTAGCGAAAATCTTGCCAAGTGGATATGGCAAAAACTGATCAAAACCCTTCCTGGCCTGATCGCCGTAGAAATTCGAGAAACCTGCACCAGCGGCTGTATTTATCGAGGCGACTAGAGACAATCACACCAGAAAACTTGCCGGCTCAATAGCCTCATCCATTAATATCGCAGGGTCAATCTTCGCTCGGCGCTGAACAAGCTGTTTAGCCGCCATGAACTCTTTCGGCCTCGATACACAATCCGCAGCGATTAAGGTGTCGTCTTTAAAGTAAAACAGGGAAAACCCAAGAGAATGAGCGTCTGTTGCATCACCTCGAATAACGACCTTGTCGAAATCATGGGACAACCCGACCATCTGTAGCTTAATATCATACTGATCAGACCAAAACCATGGTACGGCATCATACTCTTTGTCTTTGCCGCAAATAGCCGCCGCTGCAATTCGGCCCTGATCATTTGCATTTTGCACGGATTCTAAGCGTAAAAATCGGCTATATAAGGGCGAAGGATGGCTAGTACAATCTCCGGCGGCATAAATATTGTTAACCGAGGTTTCACATTTGCCGTTAACAACAATACCATTTTCTACAGCCGCGCCAGCGGCTATTGCCAGTATCGAGGCCGGAGTCACCCCAACCCCTATTACCACTAAATCCGCCTCAAATGTCTCCCCTGTAATACAGCTAACGGCTTCCACTTTGCCATCACCTATAAACGAGGTAACTCTGATGCCGGTGTGAATAGTAACGCCATGCTTTTCATGCAAAGCCTGCATATAGTTAGACATAGTGACACTAGTCACTCGACTAAGAATGCGCTCCGCCATCTCAAGCACGTTCACCTCAACACCTGCTTTGGCGAGCACCGCAGCTACTTCAAGCCCTACATAGCCCGCACCGACGATGACTGCTTTTTTTACTTTGTGAAGACTTTCCTTGATAGGCAAAACATCCGCCACACTGCGAATAGTGTGCACCCCAGCAAGTCCTTTAGCCATAGGCAGTTGAATTGCCTCAGCACCAGTACACAAAGCCAATTTAGCGTAAGCAATTTCTTTTCCATCGCTAAGAGTCACAGTCTGACTAGCAGCGTCTATCCCATCCACACGAGTGCCAAGGATTAGTTCAATATTGTTGTCAGAGAATGCTTTTTCTGGCCGCAGCAACATAGTTTCAAAGTCTTTTTCACCGGCCAAAAAGTCTTTAGACAACGGCGGCCGATGATAAGGCAGTTGGCTTTCCGCACCGATTAAAACAATCTCTCCCTGCCAGCCTTCTTTGCGCAGCGATAGAGCCAAGGTTACACCAGCATGGCTTGCGCCAACGATTACACAGCGATTAGTTTCCATGTCTTATCCAATTCAACGAGTTAATTTTAACTGCCAATCCAGCGCTTCAATGCCATGACGGCGCAGATAGGTATTGGCTTTTGAAAAATGACGACCACCAAAAAACCCACGACCAGCTGAGAGCGGCGATGGATGTGGCGAAGTTAGCACTAAATGTTTTTCCCTATTGATAATTACACCCTTGCGCTGAGCATAGTTACCCCAGAGCATAAAAACGAGGTTAGAAAACTCGCTATTTAAATGCGCAATAATTTTATCGGTAAAAACTTCCCAGCCTTTACCCTGATGAGAAGCAGCCTTACCTGCCTCCACGGTTAAAACCGAATTTAGCAATAACACTCCCTGTTCGGCCCAAGAATTCAGACAGCCATCCGGCGGCGGGACAAACCCAAGGTCGTTTGTGAGTTCTTTGTAAATATTTTTCAACGAGGGCGGCACCGCAACACCAGGCAGCACTGAGAAGCTCAAACCTTGCGCCTGACCTTGGCCATGGTAGGGATCTTGGCCAAGTATCACCACCCTTACCGCATTTACAGGCGTAATATCCAGCGCTGCAAACACCTTCTGACTGCTAGGAAAGATTTGCTTACCCTGAGCGAGTTCCGTATCCAAGAATTGGAATAGACTACGCATATAGTCTTTTTCTAATTCGCTGCCAAGCGCCTGTTGCCAGGAAGATTCTAACGATAGATCACTAAACGAATTAGCCGACATCTTAATCTGTATCTGTTTGCGGCCGCATGTGAGGAAAAAGCAGCACATCTTTGATAGACGATGAATCGGTAAACAGCATTACTAGTCGATCTATTCCAATTCCCTCACCCGCCGTAGGCGGCATTCCATATTCCAACGCAGTAATATAGTCGTCGTCATAGTGCATCGCTTCTTGGTCACCAGATTCCTTGGCGGCTACCTGCGCTCTAAATCGAGCCGCCTGATCTTCTGGGTCATTCAGCTCAGAAAAACCATTGGCGAGCTCGCGCCCTCCAATGATTAGCTCAAACCGATCCGTCACCTGTGGATCTGTTTCGCTGCGCCGCGCTAGGGGCGATACTTCAATTGGGTATTGGGTAATGAAGGTTGGTTGATCTAGCTTTTCTTCGATGAGCTGATCGAATATTTCCATCAATATTTTGCCTGCTGGCCAATTGTCATCAATATGGACATCAAATCGATTGCAGGTGGCCACCAAGGCCTCTTTAGAACTAAGGTCTTCCATGGTAATCCCATCAAAGTACCTACAGACTGATTCTTTAACCGTCAACCGGTCAAACGGCTTATCGAAGTCATAGGTAGAGCCTTGATAAACGAGTTGACTCGAACCCAGTACAGCGTGAGCTATCTGCCTGAAGAGATCTTCAGTAAGGTCCATCAAGTCTTCATAGCGTGCGTAAGCCTGGTAAAACTCAAGCATGGTAAATTCTGGATTATGCCGAGTAGACAGCCCCTCATTACGAAAATTTCGGTTGAGCTCAAATACTCTCTCGAAGCCACCCACAACAAGGCGTTTCAAATACAGCTCGGGAGCTACTCGCAGAAACATATCTTGGCTAAGTGCATTGTGGTGGGTTATGAAGGGCCTTGCCGTAGCGCCTCCGGGAATGATTTGCATCATGGGCGTCTCAACTTCCATAAAGCCAAGAGCATCAAAATACTTGCGAATAAACGCCACTATGGCAGAGCGGGTTTTAAAAACTTGCCTGGAGTCTTCATTAACTATTAGATCAACATAGCGCTGGCGATAGCGCATTTCAGTATCAGTCAGACCCTTAAATTTATCTGGCAGCGGCCGTAGCGACTTAGTGACCAACTCAAAGCTCGACACGCGAACACTGAGCTCGTCCTTATTGGTTCTAAACACTTCGCCGGTGACGCCAATAATGTCGCCTAAATCCAACGACTTAATTTGTGCCGCTAATTCATCATTAAAAGACTTATTATTCAAATAAAGCTGAATATGGCCACTGCGGTCTTGGATCACTACAAAGGGACCCCTCATGCGCACAATACGCCCAGCCATAGACACGGATGCCCCAATACCTTCTAGAGCTTCTCGATCAACACTGTCGTATTTCTCGGCGAGTTCTTGGGCCAAATGGGTTGGATTAAATGTATTGGGAAACGCCTGACCCTGCTGGCGAATCTGATTCAGCTTTTCTCGTCGCTGAGAAATTAATTTATTTTCGTCTGCATCTACGACTTTTGTGTCTTGTGGCTGTGACATAATTCTTACAATCCCATTTTCAAACTTGCTTCAATAAATTTATCCAAATCGCCATCAAGTACAGCACCGGTATTGCTGACTTCGACATTCGTGCGCAAATCCTTGATCCGAGATTGATCCAGCACGTAAGAACGAATCTGGCTACCCCAACCAATATCTGCTTTCGACTCTTCGATAGACTGCGCTTCTGCTTTGCGCTTATGCTCTTCTAATTCGTACAGCTTGGCTTTTAGTTGCTTAATAGCCATGTCTTTGTTTTTATGCTGGGAGCGCTGGTTTTGACACTGAACCACGATTCCAGATGGCTCATGGGTCAAACGCACCGCAGAATCTGTCTTGTTTACATGCTGACCGCCGGCCCCGCTCGCTCGGTAGGTGTCGATGCGCACATCTGACATGTCCAAGTTGACCTCAATATCGTCATCAATCTCGGGGGAGATAAATATTGATGCGAACGATGTATGACGCCTGCTACCAGAATCAAACGGAGATTTTCTAACTAAGCGGTGGACCCCCGTTTCCGTGCGCAGCCAGCCAAATGCATAGTCGCCGCTTATGTGAATCGTGGCGCCCTTAATCCCTGCAACCTCGCCCGCAGAGACTTCGACTAACTCAGTTTTAAAGCCTTTACTCTCACCCCAACGCAGGTACATACGAAGCAGCATTTCCGCCCAATCTTGGGCCTCAGTGCCGCCGGAACCTGCCTGAATTTCAACATAGGCATTTGACAGATCCATCGGCCCGGAAAACATTCGGCGGAACTCGAGAGCTTCTAACTTTTCGTGCAACACCAGCAAATCTTTGTTGGCCGCATCAAGCAGCTCAACGTCATCTTCATCTTGGGCCAGCTGAAGCAGTTCTTTCACTTCAACAACCCCTTGATCCATCGACTCAATGGTGAAAACAATCATTTCGAGGACAGACTTTTCTTTACCCAGTTTTTGCGCGTTTTCAGGATCATCCCAAACCGTTGATTCGCCTAATTCTAGAGCAACTTCTGTCAAGCGTTCATGCTTAACCTCGTAGTCAAAGATACCCCCTAAGGCTATCGACGCGTACCACCAATTCTTTGATTTGGCCAAGTTGATTGTTTATTTCTAGCATGAGAGTCCTGGGAACCTTCGGGAAAGGCGCATTTTACCTGATTAGCCCGTGGATTCCAGCGCTGAAAGCTTTGCAACGAATTAAGGCGATGAATTTGCTGCGCTCTGTTGAAGATCGAGTGACAATGCCATAATCAGCGCTATGATTAATCCCGCACCACCCGATAAGGGTTTACTTCCTACACTGCGAATCGACCTAGCCAAGATAGAGTGGGATGCCAGCAACAGTCCGCGCGCAAAGGACTTTGATGATGTGTATTTTTCGACATCTGGCGCTGAAGCAGAAACTGAGCACGTCTTTCTCGCTGCAAATAACCTGGCTAACCGCTGGGCGCAGCTTAAGCAAAGCCATCAGCCTTTTACCATTGCTGAAATAGGTTTTGGCAGCGGTCTGAACTTTGCTAAAACCCTACAGCTGTGGGAATCAACTGACGAGAAGCCCCTAAAGCTTCATTACATTGCCTTTGAAAAACATCCGCTGTCAGCCGAAGACATGCACAGAGCCCACGCCAATTGGCCGCATCTACAGCCCTACTTCGACCAGCTGCTCAAAAACTATCATCCGTTTAGTCGCGTGTGCTATCGCATCGCTGTGGCTCAAGATATCACTTTGGACCTTCATTTTGGTGATGCCCTATCTCGTCTTAGAACACTTTATTTGCCGGCAAATGCAGCCGTTGACTGCTGGTATTTAGACGGTTTCTCGCCGCGACAGAACACCGCTCTCTGGAGTGAAGAGCTATGCAGCGAATTGGCGCGCTTGTGCAAACACAATGGAACTCTATCCACTTACAGCGCAGCAGGTTGGGTACGAAACAATTTAACTAATGCCGGTTTTGACGTGAAAAAGACGGCAGGCTTCGCCGGCAAACGGCATATGCTTAGCGCTACTATTGAAACGGCACTGCTCGGCGCTAAACCGCCACTCGCCATGGCCTCGTGGAGTGTATCTCCTGCTCCGAATAAGCCGGCTAAATCGGCCATAGTTATTGGTGCTGGGCTTGCAGGTTCCAGTGTAGCCAACGCATTGGCCTTGAGAGGCCTTCAAGTGACTATCCTCGACAGCAACGCTACCCCTGCTTCTGGAGCCTCTGGCATCAATCAACTGGCACTTAGACCTCGGCTATTTAAGGAGTCGTCGGCGACAGCTGAATTCTATCTACAGGCGTATCTGTTTGCCCAAGATCAATACCGAGCTATGCAAACCAAGGACTCACATTTTTGGCAGCAATGTGGAGTCCTGCAGAGCATCAACGCTCAAAACAAGAAACACCCGCTTTGCGCCGCGCAGCTGGCTTTGACATATGGCAGTGAAATTGTGCAAGCAGTGGATAGCGAACAGGCATTGGCTCTAGCTGGGCTTCGGGTTGTGGGTGACTACATTTATTTTCACAAAGCCGGCTGGATTGACCCGCAAGCGTTATGTGCTGCCTACCTTGCTCATCCCAACATAACGGCACACTTTGGAATTCAAATCGACTCTATAGAGAACTCTGGGTCCCAATGGCTGAGCAAAGCACATGGCCCAGGCACTGTGCATAGATCCGATATAGTGGTATTGGCCAATGGTGTTCACGCCAAGGGCTTTTCACAAACCCATGATCTGCCTTTGGACGCAGTAAGGGGTCAGGCGACTTATATTGCAGCCAGCCCAACGTCCGAGCCATTGGCAACAGTTGTTATGGCTGAGCGCAGCATATTCCCGAGCTTTAACCTAAGTCATACCGTGGCAGCCAGTTACCGCAGAGAGTCATCCCTTGCCCATTCTCTCGAGGACGATCTAGACAATTTAGCCGGCAAACGCCATTTGTTCGGTGAAAATTTAGACATCGACAATAAAGTTCTAGGCTCTAAAGTCGCCTTAAGATGCAACAGCCGAGATTTCTTACCTATTGTTGGCATGATCGCCGATACTGAAAAAACGCAGGTTGCTTTCGCTGGGCTGAAACGCAACGCCAGAGCTGTCGTTACCGGCGATGGCTATTATCATCAGGGCCTTTACATCACTGCGGGGCATGGCTCGAACGGAGCGGCTACCTGCCCTTTAGCTGCTGAGCACATTGCAAGCCTGGTCAGCGGCCAGGCGAGCGCTCTGAATGCGCAAATGATTGCGGCGCTAAGCCCAGCTAGGTTTTTGGTGAGAGATTTGAAAAAGCAGGTCTAACGTGAGTAAAACTTGGTCACCGCTTTGGCTAGCAGTGTTGGATCATCGGCGCCGGCAAGTTCCCTGATAGAATGCATGCCGAATGTTGCTACTCCGATATCAACAGTTTCAACTCCAAGCCCAGTTGCAGTTATTGGTCCTATAGTACTTCCACAAGCCATGTCACTGCGCATAACGAATGACTGATAAGGCACTTGAACCGAATCACACAGGGCGATAAATGACGCTACAGAATGACTGTTGCTGGCGTAGCGTTGATTGGCATTGAGCTTAACCACGGGACCCGCATTTAATAGCGGCCGGTGTTTGTCATCATGACGGTCAGTGTAATTTGGATGCACACCATGGGCATTATCAATTGAAAGCATCAACGACTGGTGGATAGATCGGGCGAAAGCGTCATCAGTCTTGTTCAAACTATTGAGCGCTCGCTCAAGGACCGACTTCAAAAAAGGACCTTGAGCACCAGAAGTAGATGCACTGCCAACCTCTTCATGGTCATTGCAAACTAACACGCTGGCATGTTCGTCAGTACTTTCGATTAACGAGCGGCAGGCAACAAAACAGCTTAATAGATTATCTAGCCGTGCAGAGGCTAAAAACTGGCCATTAATCCCGACCAAGGCTGGACTTTGAGTGTCATAAAAAAACAGCTCGTGAGACAACACCCGAGCAGGCTTAGCCGCAGGGGAACCGGCCTTCAGCTGAGTTAAAAGCAACTCATCTAAACTAAAACACTCATCAGTTTGCAGCAGCACAGGCGCTAGTTCTTGCTGCGGGTTAATTTTTCGACCTTCATTAGCCTCCCGGTTTAAATGAATAGCAAGACTAGGAATGAACGCTATTGGGCTAACGAAATCCACCAACTCAGATTCAATCTCGCCCTGCTCACTAAGAAAATGCACCCGCCCCGCTAGGGACAAGTCTCTATCGAACCAGGGATTGAGTAAGGCGCCGCCATAGACTTCAACTCCAAGCTGCAAATAGCCATTCTTAACAATTTCAGGATTGGGTTTGACCTTCAAGCAGGGGCTATCAGTATGGGTCCCGGCAAGACGAAAGCCGGCACTACCGAATTTTTCGCTGCCAGTCTTAAATGCGACTAAAGCAGAGCCATTTCGAACAACGAAATAATTTTTGCCTGGCGCCAACTGCCATGAATCTTGTTCGAACAGCTGAATATAACCGGCTTGATTTAACTGCAGCGCCATTTGAACGACACCATGAAATGGCGTTGGCGAAGCCTTAATAAACGCGATGAGGTTATTATTGAAAGAGTCGGTCATAAAATTTCAAACTAGTGGCCGAGCAATCGCCCAGCCACTGGATTAATTTAGCGGATTTCTAACAGTTCAACATCAAATATCAATGCTGAGTTTGGCGGAATCGCCGGAGTCGGTGATTGTTCGCCGTAGGCCAATGATGGCGGGATGAACAAACGCCATTTGTCGCCTACTTTCATTAGCTGCAGGGCTTCAGTCCAACCCGGGATCACTTGGCCTAAGCCAAAAGTCGCTGGTTCACCGCGCTCTACAGAACTGTCAAACACAGTACCGTCTGTTAATGTCCCGTGGTAGTGGGCTAACACAGAGTCTTCAACTGCAGGCGACGCAGCACCGGCAGCGCCTGAGTTAAGAACTAAGTACTGCAGACCAGACGCTAAAGTAACCACACCGTCTTGGGCAGAGTTTTGGGCAAGGAAAGTTTCACTGGCCTCTAAATTGGAGTTGAGCGCGGTCTGGGCTTCGGTCGCCATGCGCTGCTGAAAGGCTTGAATAGCCGCAAACATTTCTTCACCGCTCAATTTTACTTCGCCTGCGATAGCGTCCATCATGCCAACAACAAAAGTATCGCTGTCGATACCTTCTAAAACGCCTTGGGCGGCGACGCTTTGGCCAATATTGACCCCGATTGAGTAGGCAATCTTGCTATCTTCGCTGTCTAAGTTTACGTCTCCCTGCGCCATCGTTGCGGCACTCAATACTGCTGCCAATGATAACCCAAAGACTTTACTCGCTGTTTTTACAATTTTCATACCATTTTCCTATAATTCGGTGGAAAATCACCGCGTTAGCCCTGAAGGCTAAGAGACGGCAAATTGATGGGCATACTAACTGGGATAAGAAGGAATTGCCAGATGAGCAATAGAGCTTTACACAGGTTTTGCGCACTAATTACAGGGCTGCGCGCACGCAGTATACACAGTCATCGCCAAGCGGCTTACCGCAGCCTAGTTTCGCTGCTAATACCCATTGTGATGGCGTCTTGCTCCCAACAATTTGCTGTATCGGTAAACAATCAAGCCGTTTTCGACCCTAACAATCGTCTGCCCTCAGGAGAAGCACTTAATCCTGACCTGCAGGGCTGCATAAACTTAGCGATGAGGCAGCAGATGGTTACGGACCCCTCTCAACTGAACGTATTGTCTTGCGCCAACTCGGAAGTTAATTCACTTGATAACATAGGCCAACTTATCAGTTTGCGATTTCTAGATTTAGGTGGCAATAGCATTAGCAACATAACACCGCTTGAAACCTTGCAGCTTCTAGGCGGGCTAAACCTCGCTGGCAATGAAATTAACGATATCGCGGTTTTGTTTAATCTAAAAAGCCTTGTCTCTGTCAGTCTCGAAGGTAATAACAACATCCCCTGCTCACAGATCTCGGCGCTTCGAGCAAGATTGGGGGCCAACTTTACCGAACCTGAAGGCTGCAGAAACTAGGGGTTGACCGGCACGCCGCTATGAAACCGCAGCGTGTCGTCTGGTGAAGTTATGAGCTCAGCCTCAAACTGGGCGAAGCGCTTAACCTTTTGGGTGATGTCCGTCCTACTGTAGAGCTGAGCCAGCGCCAAATAGTCCTCAAAATGCCGCGCTTCAGATTTCAGCAGGCTTCGATAAAACTTACTTAATTCGGCATCCAACAACGGCGCTAACTTGGCGAATCGCTCACAAGAGCGGGCCTCAATCAGTGCCCCAACGATTAATGTGTCTACTAGATTTGTGTCTTGATCAGTGGCCAGCAGCTGCCTCAAACTCGCCGCATAGCGTGATGGACTGAGCCGGGTGTAGATGATCCCCCGCGCCTCCATCAATTCCACCACCTGCTGAAAGTGTAAAAGCTCTTCCCTGGCCAATTGGGACATTTTTTTCAATAGATCTGGTCGCTGCGTGTAGCGGTACATCAAATTCATTGCTGTCGCTGCCGCCTTTTTCTCGCAGTTCGCGTGATCTATTAACAGTTCGGGTAGACTCTCAGTGGCAGCCTGCAACCAGGCAAGGGGGGTTTCACAACATAGAAAATTGTGGATCGGCTCGAGCAAAATAGTTTCAGATGAAGGCGCCACAGTCATTACCTTACTCTTACTCGGTATCGTCATCTTCTGCGGGGCCACTTAAGGAGTTGTCAGGGTCATGTAAGTCATCGCCTAGGGCTGAGTCTAATAAATCGCCCTTGTGCTGCTTCGATGTTTTTGCACCAAGTTCACGCAAGGTCTCGGCTCTTCTTATCAGGTTGCCACGCCCTGTGGTTAGCTTATTCTGGGCTTTTTCAAAGCTTCGCTTACTGGCTTCAATCTTGGCGCCGACATCTTCAACATCATCAACAAACGCAACAAACTTGTCGTACAACGCTCCCGCCTTATTCGCGATCTCTTTTGCATTTTGATTTTGCTGCACTAAACGCCACAAGTTTTGCACAGTGCGCAAGCTAATTAACAGAGTTGATGGCACAACAAAGACGATGTTTCGCTCAAACGCATACTGAAAAAGTTCGCTATCGTGCTGCGCCGCTGTGGCGTAGGCAGACTCGATTGGCATAAACAAAAAAACGTAGTCTAAGGAGTTGATGCCAGTGAGGTTTTGATAGTCCTTTGCGGACAGCAATTTGACGTGACTTCGAATTGATTGAATGTGTTGCTTGAGGAATTCTTGCCGGGCGTTGTCATCATTGTCAACGGCGCAATACGCATCCCAAGCCTTCAAGGAGACCTTCGAGTCTATGACAATATCTCTCGATTCAGGTAGATGCACAATAACATCAGGCTGCGACTTAGAGCCATCCTCCGCTTTAAGGCTGACTTGAATTTCGTACTCTCGGCCTTTGACCAAACCTGATCGTTCAAGAATTGACTCGAGCACAAACTCGCCCCAATTACCCTGATATTTGTTGTCGCCCTTTAGCGCATTAGTTAAATTAACAGCTTCCTCGCTAATCCGAGTATTTAGTTCCTGCAGGCTCTTAATTTCTTTCGCAAGGGAAAAACGCTCTTTGGACTCTTTGTCATAGGTCTCTTCAACTCGTTTTTCGAACTGTGATATTTTTTCCGAAAGCGGCCCGAGCACCGTACTTAAACTAGCCTTGTTGTTAGCTTCAAACTTAGTTGATTTATCTTCGAAGATTTCATTGGCTATATTTTTAAAGGCAATGCCAAGCTGGGCTTTTGACTCTTCCAATAACTGAGTCTTCTCAGCAAACTGTCTACGTTCAAAATCTAGAGCTATGCCCAATCTTGCTGACTCTTGCTTTTCGTGCTGAAGGCCGCTTTGAGTTTCAAAACTGATGGTTTTTTCAGCCTCTAGCGCCAACAGCAAGCGTTGGATTTCTTTATCCATCGCCAATGCCTGTTCTTCGGCCCGAGCTTTTTCTATTTTTGCGGAGTGAAGTTTGCTTTGCAAATAAGCACAAACGCCTATCAGTGAGGCGACGGCAATACCCAGCAGGATTGGCAGCAAGTTACCCACGTTTGCTATGAGAGTCCATTAACTGAGGTGAAGTCACGTCTCATCGGCTAACTTAAGTTTTCCAAGATAGCTTGCAGTAACTCGGCACCCTTTCCATCAGTGCCACTGTTGGCACTGGATTCCAAGATTTCAGTTGTTACATTTATCACATTATTTTCTTCCAACAGCCTTATCGCGTAACTTAACTCTTCATCTGAGTCAGCGTTGCCACCGCGCCTAAAAAGCCGACCCACAAAGCCAGGCTTGTCCTCTTGCTCGACTATGCCGGAAAAGCGCACGTTATAAAAAGACTGATCTCGATTGCTGTCGGTTATGTCTATACTCGCATTTTCTAGCGCTTGCCTTACGATAACCCACGCTCGATTGTAATCGGTTCTTAACTGTAGGCTAGTTGCGCCTTGAGCATCAGCGATAATACTAGCTTTGCTTGCTGCCTCTATACTACCCGCTAACAAACTAGATGATGACGCTTGGTAAATGTCATTACGGTCAGCGAGGTATTGAGAAATGGAATCTCCCACTTCTTTCTCAAGATCTAGAGAATCCGAAACTTCTGGCCACGGTATGATGATAGGTATCTCATCAGTACGCTCGTTTTCATAATGGGTGACATAGACCTCAGAATTACCTGAGTGCAGGCCGGGCTCGATTGTGACGCGGTATTTATGCCGCTTAATCTCATCGTTGTCGACTTCTACCCAAGCGGTTTCCATAATACCGCTGCTGGGGTTTTCGTAATCCAAATAAATTTGCAGTCCAGTCCAGTAATCCCTAATCAATGGCCACACCTGACCCGGGGTTGCATCAATAACAATCCAGCGCTTATTGCCAAGAGCCTGAATAACGACGCCCTCACTGCGGCGCGTCTCTAGAGCTTTAGGCAGAGGAATATCTTCAAACGCCGACCGACCATCCGCTACCAGCTCAGGAATGACATAGAGCTGGTCGATGGTATAGCTGTCGAGCTCAGCTGGAATTTGCATTGGCGGCAGAATCATCGCATCGGTATAGCGACCGGCGCGGTCTCTAAAAAAGCCTGTATCGCCGGTGACATAACGGCAGCCGCTGACGCTAAGCATACTCGCCAACAGTAGTGAGATTTTTACGGCTGTACTCATGGGTAAATTTCCATCAATCTTCATCATGCAACTCGATTCCACTCGCTTCTAGGGCCTCACACACTTGGAGCCTAAACTTCTCATCAAGTTCCACCAATGGGAGTCGAATATGAGGGCCAATAAGTCCCATCTTATGCAGTGCCCATTTAACCGGCACGGGATTACCCTCAAGAAACAAGTTTTTGTGCAGTAAATCCAGCATATTATTTATCGCTGTAGCGCCTTCCACGTTGCCACCGCGCGCCAAGGAACACATGGACGCCATCAAGGCAGGAGCAACATTTGCCGTCACCGAAATTGTGCCCGCCGCCCCAGCAAGCACTAGCGGCAGGGTAATAGCGTCTTCTCCACTATAAACAGCAAGCCGATCGCCTATTGATTCAATCAACTCTAGCCCTCTAGGCATAGAGCCGGTAGCGTCTTTAATCGCAACAATGTTGTCCAAATCGGCTAATCGAATCACTGTCGCCAGGGCCAAATCACAGGCTGTTCTGCCTGGCACGTTGTATAGAATTTGTGGTATCTCGACTGCCTCAGCAATTCTCTTGAAATGCTGATACAAGCCTTCTTGGGATGGGCGATTGTAGTATGGAGTCACTAAAAGGCAGGCGTCCGCGCCGTGCTCTTTGGCCGATTGGGTGAAAAACAAGGCTTCTTCAGTGTTGTTAGAACCAGTGCCGGCAATCACAGGCACCCGCTGATTCACGTGTTTGACACAGTGGGCAACCATGTCAACGTGCTCATCGGAGCTAAGAGTGGCAGATTCGCCGGTGGTGCCAACTACAACGATTCCATCGGTACCAGATTCGATGTGCCAATCCACCAAGCGATCGAAGGTGGGTAAATCGATAGCGCCCGACTCCAACATGGGAGTAACTATCGCGACTAGACTGCCTTTAAGTGGATACACGGTATAAATCCAGTGAAGTAAAAACCCGAAATTTTAACACAGCAAGTAGCTATAACCTAAGCCCTAGGCTGGCTTTAACTTATTCTTGCACCTCGGATTTTGACTGCATCTTACTGGGCCAAGAATTAATGATCGCCTTCACCAAAGTGGCTAGAGGGATTGCAAAGAAAACCCCGGCTAAACCCCAAATACCCCCAAAAAACAGCACCGCTGCAATAATTGCCACGGGGTGCAAGTTGACCGCCTCGGAAAAAATTACCGGCACCAGCACGTTGCCGTCAATCACTTGCAAAACAATGTAAGCGGTGAGTACTGTGTAAAACTCGCTACCTATGCCCCACTGCACGAACGCGACAGCTAATACGGGGGCTGTGACCACGGTCGCACCGATGTACGGCACAATCACTGACAATCCAACCAGTACCGATAACAACAGCGCATAGTTTATCCCGATAACTGCGAAAATAAGGTATGCCGCGCTGCCCACAATCAGTATTTCGATCGCCTTACCACGAATGTAGTTAGAAATTTGTTGGTCCATTTCCTTCCAAATAGACGACATAAGCGGTCTGTTGCGCGGCAAAAAATTCTCGGCCCAAGACACTAGCAGTTGATTGTCTTTCATCACGAAAAAAACCAAGATTGGCACTAACACAAGAAAGATAATCCAACCAAATACACTGGGCAGACTCGCCAATGAAAACCCGACTAAGGTTTGGCCATAATCGGCCAATTCATCACCGAAACGTGTGATTATTTGATTTATTTGAGTGGTGGAAAAAACATTCGGGTAGTTTTCAGGCAGCAACATCAAAAACGACCGCCATTGAGTGATCAAATTTGGCAATTCCGTCAGCAACCGACGCAGTTGATTCCAAACCTGAGGCAGAACTATCACCAGCAAAACGATGAAAAGCCCCATGAAGATTGTATAGACAGAAATAAAGGCCAGGCGCTCAGAAACCCCGTACTTACGCAGGATATTCACCAACCCCTGCATCAGATAGGCGATAATTATTGACGTAATCAAGGGGGCTAGCACACTTCCAAGAAACAATAGCGTGCCCAAGCCGATAGCTAGCAGCATTACTAATATGATTGATTCTTCGTCGTGAAAATATCGATCAAAGAAGTCGTTGACCAATTTCTTCATGCCTAATCCCTTTTAGCGCGGGTCAACCTTTTTCTATCCAGTAGAAATACGCTGACTCGTCTTTGCGAAACTCGAGTATTTTATTGTTACTTTGCGCAGCGAACAGCTGGAAGTCCTTCTCAGAGCCCGGGTCTGTGGCGACGATTTTCAGTACCTGTGCTGTAGACATCTGGTTTAGAGCCAATTTAGCCTTTAACAGCGGCATGGGGCACATTAGGCCAGAGAGATCTAGTTCTATATCGGCAGAAATTGTCATCCGCGTATGTTAGCAAGCAATTGACTAGATTGCCTATGATCTAGCAGTAAGCGTTGCAACGTTTTCACTAGAGGATTGAGAATAAAATTATGTTATTGTCTGCTCTAGACACTATGACTAACAGTATGAAAAAGCGCTACACCATCAAAAACCTGACTATTGTCGCCGGTTTGGGGCTTAGCCTCGCGGCTGCATCATGGTCTAATGCCCAAACTCCCTTGCCATCGTTAGGGGATAGAATCTCCGGCACAGTCACACTGGGGCAGGAATACGAGCTTGGCCAACAGTTTTTAAGCCAAATTCGTCGCAGCGCACCCACTATTCCAGATGCTCTGCTAAAAACCTATCTAGAAAACCTCACCTACAAACTAGCATCTCGCAGTCAGCTAAAAGACCACCGACTGTCTTTTATCATCATTGATAGCCAAGATCTGAATGCCTTTGCTGCCCCAGGCGGAATTATTGGGGTGAATACAGGGCTTTTTCTCAATGCCCAAACCGAAGCTGAATTCGCCTCGGTAATGGCCCATGAGATTGCTCATGTAAGCCAGCGCCATTTCGCCCGCGGCGTTGATGACGCCCAAACTGGCAGAGTCACCCAATTAGCAGGATTATTGGCCAGCGTGCTGATCATGACTACCTCAGATGTTGGCCATGGCACAGCGGCCATGACTGCCGCCCAAGGTTTGGCGCGATCAGAGCAATTAAGGTTTAGCCGCAGTAACGAGGCTGAGGCGGATCGGGTTGGGCAAGATACTATGCAAAATGCTGGCTTTGACCCCGATGCCATGGCGTCTCTGTTTGAACGGCTAATTGCTATCAACCGGTTTGGGCGTCGCCCACCCGAGTTTTTGTTAACCCACCCCGTGACAGAATCCCGCATTTCCGATGCCCGCGCCAGGGCTGTGCGTTATCCTGCCAGTGACTACAGCAATAACCTGGAATACCAAATAATGCGCTCTCGGGTTGTTGCTCACTATGCGCCGGACAAACGCGATTTAGTGATTCAAGCAAAAGAAGACCAATTTGGCAGCACCAACGAGTTTACCACCGACGCTAACCAGTATGCTTTGGCCGTAGCCTATTGGGAAAACCAAGACTTTGCGCTGGCGACTCAAACCCTAGCACCGTTATTGGATAAAGACCCCAATAGAATCAGTTATGCAGTGACTCAAGCTGAGATCCTAACCAGCCAAAATGAAGCTGCGAATGCAATTGAATTTCTCAAGCGTCACTTAGAAATCAATCCCAGAAACCACCCTCTGACCATGGCTTATGTCGATGCTCTGATTAAAAGCCGCGCCTACAATGAAGCCGCCACTATGCTGGAGACTCACGCGCAAACGCGGCCGGATGACCACCACCTTTGGTATCAACTCGCCGAGACCTGGGGTCAGGCAAGCAATGTCAGCAAGGTGCATCAGTCTCGCGCAGAATACTATTCTTTGCTGGGAGACTACCCGCGCGCGCGCGAGCAATTGAAGTTTGCTTTGAAACTAGAAATTGATAACGCTGTGGCTCCTGCAGAAGAAGCAAGACTAAAACAGAAAATTAAAAATATTGAAGACAGATTGCAGGGCTTGCGGGGCTAACTAGTTTTACGCTTTGCCTTTGACTTGAAGTTGATTTTGCGCAGCAAAATCCAGCATTCTCTGCAGCGGGATCATAGCTTTCGCTCCCAATGCTTCATCAACCAAAACCTCATTTGACCCTGCACTTAAGGAATTGAAAAGCGACTGTAGCGAATTCATTGCCATCCACGGGCATTGAGCACAACTCCTGCAGGTTGCGTCCGTTCCGCCAGTAGGCGCCACTATAAACTCTTTATCAGGAGCTACCTGCCGTAATCGATGGAAAATACCTTGATCGGTCGCCACAATAAACTGCCGGTTAGGCAGTGATTGGGCGGCTTTAATGATTTTCGTTGTACTGCCAACTACGTCGGCCAGCTCAAGCACCGCTGCAGGAGATTCCGGATGGGCTAGGATCGCAGCCTCGGGGTAGAGCGCGCGCATATCCCGCAGCCCCCTCGCCTTAAACTCTTCATGGACGATACAGGCAGCATCCCACAACAATACATCAGCCCCCGTAGATTTTTGTATATAAGCACCAAGATGTTTATCTGGTGCCCAGATTATTTTCTCACCGTTGCTGGCTAAATGTTCAGCTACTTCCAGGGCGATGCTAGAGGTGACCACCCAATCTGCTCTGGCTTTGACTGCAGCTGAGGTATTGGCATAGACGACGACAGTACGGTCAGGATGGGCGTCGCAGAACTTAGAAAACTCATCTATCGGGCAAGCAATGTCCAATGAGCAAGTCGCCTCTAAGGTTGGCATAAGAACTCGCTTTTCGGGACTTAGAACTTTTGCCGTCTCACCCATAAAACGCACTCCACAGACAGCGAGAGTTTGCGCAGCACACTCTTTGCCGTATCTGGCCATCTCCAAACTGTCGCCAACAAAGCCGCCAGTTTGCTCAGCTAGGTCCTGCAGCTTGGGGTCTGTGTAATAGTGGGCAACAATAGTGGCATTTTTATCAAGCAGGAGCTGTTTGATTTGTGTGACGAGCAGCGCTTCGGCGTCTGGGGTCAAACTTGCAGGCACGCTAACCCGATCTAAGTAGTGTCGAACTACTTCGATATCTGCGGTTAGACGAGATTGCTCATTCATGATGTAGCGACGCTCTAAAGAGAATTACACTAAAGCATTCACTGACATAGCACGGCGGCGCTATCGCCGCCTGCTGCAGTCATTCGTGGTAATGACTAGGGATCACCAAGTAAGAATTAGTGGTGGGCCGTGTGCGACTCGAACGCACGACCAATTGGTTAAAAGCCAACTGCTCTACCGACTGAGCTAACGGCCCACGAGGGGCGGTATAGTACTATCAAATAAGAAAAACTCAAGTCTTAGGAGACATTTTAAGAGAGTTTTTACTGATAGACAGTTTGATCCGCCATTTCTGCAATATCGAAACCCTTTTTTCGCAGTCTGCAGCTATCACAGACACCGCATGCAGCCCCCGTTATGTCGGCCTGATAGCAGGAAACTGTAAGTTTGTAGTCTATTCCCAAGCCAGAACCGAGTTTAATGATGTCGGCCTTACTGAGATCTATTAGTGGCGACATAAGGCTTATCTTGTGCCCTTCGACGCCAGATTTAGTCGCAAGATCAATAAGAGTTTGAAATGCCGCGACGTATTCCGGGCGGCAATCGGGATAGCCTGAATAATCCAGCGCGTTGACGCCAATAAAAATAGCGGACGCATTCAGCACTTCTGCCCAAGCTAAGGCATTGGCAATAAACACGGTGTTCCGTGCCGGCACATAGGTTATGGGGATGCCTTGAGTTGGTGAGGTAGGTATATCTATAGAGGAGTCGGTCAGCGCTGAGCCGCCAAATTGCCCCATATCAAGAGACAAAATTTTATGTTCAGCACAAGCTAGCGCCTTAGTGACCCGCTGCGCAGCAGCAAGTTCAGAAATCGATCTCTGACCGTAGTTAAAACTCAACGCATAAGTTTCATAACCTTGGTCTTTTGCAATTCCTAAGCAGGTGGCGGAATCTAAGCCACCAGACACTAGGACCACTGCTTTTTTGTTAATACTCACGTCAGCAACCTTGGGGCTATCTCCCCTGCTCTGTTCCCCATAAATACTTGTGCAGCTGAATCTGAACTCTAACTTGTAAAGAATCTTCCAGCACCCAGTGGGCTAGCTGCTCTGGTTTAAGTTCTTCATGGGATGGCGAGAACAATATTTCATCAACTCTATTCCTCAAGTCTAATTCATCAACCTTTGCTTTGGACCATAGATAGTCGTTGTGATTGCAAATAACAAATTTGACCTGATCTGATTTTTTCAGCAAGGCGATGTTGCTCATTTTATTGCGGTCACATTCATCAGACCCAGGGGTCTTTAAATCAAGCACAATAGAAACTCTAGGATCGATACCAGCTATCCCCAAGGAGCCACTGGTTTCGAGTGACACCTGATACCCTTCATCACTCAGTGCGCTAAGCAACTCAATGCAGTTAGGTTGCGCTAATGGCTCGCCGCCGGTCACGGTAACGTACTTGCTGCGATACTTGGCGACTTCTTGCACAATTGCATCTATAGAGGTTTGCTGGCCACCTTCGAACGCATAGGCGGTATCGCAATATTGGCAGCGCAAGGGGCAACCGGTTAAGCGGACAAAGACAGTAGGCAAGCCCATAGTCCGAGACTCACCCTGCAGTGAATGGAAGATTTCAGTAATGCGCAGCGAACTACTTGTCATAAGAAGAAAACATGGGCTTGGGACCCATCACTCATTGTTTGGTTTACAGCTAAGATTAGTCTAGTGAGAGAAGCCTAGTATCCGCAAGGTTAGCGACACCTGTATTGGGAAAGCGCCGCTTAATTTCATTCAGCAGTTGTCTGGCTTGGGAGATGTTGCCGAGCCCTTGATAAGCCAGTCCCAATCCATACATCGCATCTGGTAGTTTAGAAGAGTCACTGTATTGATCTAAGATAATGTCGTACGCACTGCGTGCCTCTTCAAAGCGATCTAAATACAGGTAGGCTTGGCCCTTCCAATAATGGGCATTAGTCACAAACCGGCCTTGAGGATAAATACTCAAGTACTGATCAAACTCTGCAATAGAAAGCTCAAAATTACTATTGATCACGGAATCATAAGCCATTTGATAAAGCTGTTGTTCGCTAAGCACTGCCGGCTGCAGCGTCCCGCGACCACCTAAAACGCGATTTGGCGGACTGCCTGTAGAGGTTTGGCCATTGGCAATGTTTGTGCTGGCAACGCCCGGTGGCACAGCTCCGGAGGTGAGTGGTGACTGTGCGTTCGTTCCTAGTGTGGTTGTTGGAGAAATGCTAGCTGAATTAGTTGGAACGGGCATGGCACTAGAATCGATTGGTCGGGTTGTTGATAAGCCAGCATTGGGCAGAGTCGGAGCGGCCGCAGGTTTTGCCATCTCCAAGTCACTTAAGCGTTGATCGACGTTGGTGTATCGGCTTAGAGAATCTCGCTGCAAATTGCGCAGCTCAAAACCCTGCTCTTCAATTAAATTACGCAGCGCCTGCACTTCAGTGGAGAGCTGGCGGTTTTGCTCAAGCAAGAGAGATAAAGCATCGTTGTTAGAGGTTGTTGCTGGCGCAGCTCGGGATTGGCCAGAGAATATTGCCGGACGTGAATCTTGTACTGAACTGCTACTTTGGGCAGCAGCCACGTGAGTGAAAACAACCAACACGAAAGCCAGTTGTAATCTCGCAGCTGCTGCCAAAGAATTAGTCATTATAAATTAGCGGGCTACCACTTCCACACGACGGTTACGACCGTAAGACTGCTCGGATTGACCCGTTTCAGCTGGACGCTCTTCACCATAGCTAACTACTTCGATCTGCGAGCGCGAGGCGCCATTGACGATTAAGTAGTTAAGGATGCTGTTAGCACGCCTTTCGCCTAACGCTAAGTTGTACTCACGAGTACCGCGTTCATCAGCATGACCTTCCAAGCGAATACTCTTGGAGGGGTTGCCGGCTAAATTGCGAGCGTGGTAAGTCAGAGTTTCGCGGTCAGCTGTTTTGAATTCGGCTATATCGAAGTCGAAGTAAAAAACAGTTTGACGAAGTGCGTTTTCGGCACGAATCTCTTCTTGAGTTGGCTGGTTCCGTGCTGAACTAGGGCTAGTAGTGGCAGGTGCGCTGGCGGTAGATGATTCATCAACCGGCTCTTCGGTGTCGCTGGTCGAGCTACACGCAGCCAATATAAACATCGACACGACCATGATGCTGATCTTAGAAAATTTATTGCTCACTTAACTAGTCCTCCAAAAGACTGATAAAAAGTAATTTTTTAACATACACGTGCTTTCATTTGGCTGCGAGAAACTGCTATTCTTCTCTCAGTTTCCATGCTTATTTAAGGAACGGAGACCAGGCTGGTTCTCGAACGTCACCTTCCGCGGATGGTAAGCGGAATTTGACACGCCCGTCAATAGAAACCGCATCTAAAACCCCTTTCCCGTTGAATTTTGTACCGTACATTATCATGCTGCCGTTGGGCGCAAGACTTGGCGACTCATC
Organism: Pseudohongiellaceae bacterium; assembly: GCA_047617585.1. Classification (GTDB taxonomy): domain Bacteria; phylum Pseudomonadota; class Gammaproteobacteria; order Pseudomonadales; family Pseudohongiellaceae; genus UBA9145. The sequence goes on from JBLGBD010000008.1 coordinate 29,770, forward strand.
CAGTGAAGTACTGGTTAATGGTAGCACTCGCTGTGTCTCAATGTTGAGAATCGCAATTTGGTAGCTTGGATCCTGTCGAGTAGCACGTCTCACGTGAACCAAGTTCACCCCATCAGGTAGGAATCTTGCTTTCGCACAGTTAAAACAGTCATAGGTAAGACGTTCCACTGAGTAGGCATCCCCGCCCAATTCCATTTGATAAATTTGTGGTTGGCCGGTGCGGTCAGACATAAACACGATTGAACGCCCATCGGCTGTCCAGCTTGGTTCGGTGTCTATCAGAGGATGGTCCGTAATCCGCATCAGCTCATTAGTATTTAGGTCCTGTACATAAATATCTGGGCTGCCATCTTTTGAAAGCACCATTGCCAGTTTACTGCCGTCAGGCGAAAAGACTGGCGAGCTATTAATGTTCGGGTAGTTAGTAATTTGGCGACGCTGGCCGGTGGTGATGTTCTGAATGTAAATGCGCGGCAGATCAGTTTCAAATGACACATAGGCGATATCCTGGCCATTGGGCGACCAGTTCGGCGACATAATTGGTTCTCTAGACTCCAATAGCACTTGAGCACGCTGCCCGTCGTAGTCTGCTTTTTCTAGTCGGTAATTAGTAATCTCGGGCGATACATACTCCGCAACGATATACAGTATCTCCGTCGTGAATGCACCGCGAGTGCCGGTTACTTGCTCAAATACCACGTTGCTGATTTCATGTGCGATGTCACGCAGTTGAGTCACGCTTCCGGTGAGTATTTCTCCGGCCAGCTTTAACTCTCGATTAACATCGAAAAACTCATACTGCACTTGAACTAATTGACTGCCTGGCTCCCGATTTATTTTACCAATCAATAAATAGTCTTGAGCCAACACGCGCCAATCTCGATAAAACACTTCGGTTTCTTCATCCGGCAGACCCAACATATTGCTAGGTGATAGTGCGCGAAACTCCCCAACCTGCTCCAAATCATTAGTCACAATTTGACTGATGTCTTCGTTCAGCACGCCATCGCCCGACCAAGAAAACGGTACGATAGAAATAGGAATCGGATTATCAACACCTTGGGTAATGACGATATTCAGCTCTGCATTACTCAAGGTCATGCATGACAATGCAAAGGCGGCAATGCTTAGCTTCAAAAATTTCAATTTAATAAATCCTCAGGTTTAAAAGTCAATGCTAGTGAGCGGAAGTTTTCGTTAAACAGCTTAATCGGCAGACTTTGCAGTTCTCTAAAAGGTGCTGCCCGAAACACAGCAGATTCAGCCGCCCTATCGAATGCCGGATCATTGCTTGACTGAATGATCGTAACATCAGTCACTTCGCCGGTGGGCAGCATGGTTATCCGTAATACGGTTTGCATACCGTTGCGCGCGCTTGGAGGCCGGGACCAATTTTCTTGGACTAATTGCTGGATCAAACCCGTTGCGCTTTGAATAAGTTCGAACTCAGTTCTTGCCGCCTCGGCTGCCGCGGCCTCTGCTCTGGCTTGCTGATCTCGCTGGCGCTCTGCCTGGATTTGCTGCTGGCGCTGGTTTTCTAATTCTTGTTGACGGCGGGTTTCGGTTACTTCCCGCTGCCGCCGCTCTTCAGATTCACTATCGAGCCGCTTTTGCTCGGTTAGCTGCCTTTCTACCTCTGCCTTTTCTCTAAGCGCCGCCTGCTGGCGCTCTCGCTCTTGTTGCTGGGCTAGTGCTTCTGCACGCTCTTCGGCCTGACGCTCACTCTGAGCCGCTTCTCGTTGCTGGCGCGCTTGGGTTTCTCGGGCAGTTTTTTGCCGTTCTAAGTCCTGCACGAGTCGCCGTTCCACATTGCGTTGATTTACGACTTGCGGGTTTTCATCGATAAAAAGCGACTTAATTATGGTGGCCGGCACTATCTCTAAGGTTTCAGCCTTACTATCGACCTGCAGGTAAAGCATGCTCAAAAGCACAATCACATGAAAACTCACGGCGATGACAACGGACAATGGATAGCCGTTATAAATAATCAAATTATTTATCGAGTTCTTCATGGTTTAAGCTGGCACAGCATCCAATTACAGATTTCCAAGAGGCTCGGTAATAAAACTTGGATTATCCACTCCTACAGCCTGCAGGGTGGTTATCAGAGTGATCATCGAGCCCCAGCCCGCGTTTGTATCTCCTTCAATAAGCACTTGCACATCTGGGTTCGCCGCCAGTATTTTGCCTACCTGATCTGCGACCATATCTAGAGTCACCGATTCTCGGTCTTCACCGGTCGCACCTAAACTTAAAAAATACTCCCCATTAGACGTAATTGTAACGACAAGGGTTTGCATGTTTTCATCTATATTTATTGGCTCGTTGTTAGCTTGCGGCAACTCAACTTCGATACCTTGATTTAGCAGCGGCGCTGTGACCATGAACACAATCAGCAACACCAACATTACATCAATGTATGGCACCACGTTAATGTCTGCCATTACCTTACGTTTTTTCCGAACGATAATTTCCATAGGTCTGAGAATCTACCGCGTTAATTACTGTGAATCTGACGATGCAGGATGCTGGAGAACTCATCTGTAAAAGTGATGTAGCTTCCCGTAATGTTTTCTATATCCGAGGTGTAGTGGTTAAATGCGATGACCGCCGGGATCGCTGCAAACAAGCCTAGGCCCGTGGCAATAAGTGCTTCCGCAATATTAGGAGCCACTACTTGGAGTGTGGCTTGGGCTTGATTGGCCAAGCCTATGAACGCATTCATGATGCCAATGACCGTGCCGAACAATCCTATATAAGGGCTAACTGAGCCCACGGTTGCTAAAAAAGACAGATGCTTTTCTAGCTTCTCTTCTTCCCGAGAATAGGCTACTCGCATCGCTCTTTGAGCGCCTTCCATAATCGCTTCCTTGTCGACAGAAGTCTGCTGCCTCAAGCGCATAAATTCTTTAAAGCCCGAACGAAAAATACTCTCCATGCCAACCAGCTGAATATCGTCCTTTTGCATCTGGCTGCCTTCCTTATAGAGCTGGCTCAAATCGATGCCTGACCAAAACCTGCGTTCGAAATTGTTGACCCCTTTTAGCGCCGCCGATAGCACTAACCACCTTTGGACAATCATGACCCAAGATACGATCGATAGGATCAACAAAATCAGCATGACTAGCTGCACTTCGAGACTGGCCCCCAGTATCAGTTGGAGAGGACTCAATTCATTCACGTTTTAATACTCCAGATTTTGTAAAGGTGTTCGCTTATTACTGAGACAAACTAAGACCGCAAAGTTATGCAGAAAATCCACTTTCTCAGTTTGGTTTTTCGGCCAATTCACGAAATAGTTTTGTGAAAACCTATTAAAGGGGCTAAAACTAGCCCTCAAAGGATAAATATAGCCAAATTGAAGGTAAATTGTGGCCGAATTATGTCAGCCACGAAGCCTGCAGGCGTTTAAGCGTCATCGCCAAATAATTGAGCGACAGCTGCAGAGGGTTTAATACCAAAATGACGGTAGGCAAATTGAGTCACTACTCTGCCTCGCGGGGTGCGCATAATGAAGCCCTGCTGGATTAAGAAAGGCTCTAAAACGTCTTCTATCGTATCCCTTTCCTCACTGATGGCAGCAGCCAGGCTGTCAATACCCACGGGGCCCCCATCAAATTTTTCGATCATAGTCATAAGCAAGCGCCTGTCCATGTGATCGAAGCCGTTTTTATCGATGCTCAACATATCAAGTGCCCGGCTAGCTGAGTCTAGATTCACTTTACCGTCGCTTTTGACTTCTGAGTAGTCACGCACTCGGCGCAGCAGTCGGTTCGCAATACGCGGCGTTCCTCTCGAGCGCTTAGCGATCTCCATAGCACCTTCATCATCAATAGGCACCCCTAAAATATTCGAGGAGCGAGAGACGATGCTGCACAACTCGTCGACTGAGTAAAACTCTAAACGCTGAATAATGCCAAACCGATCACGCAATGGGGAGGTTAAAAGCCCGGCCCGGGTAGTTGCTCCAACCAGTGTAAAGGGCGGCAAGTCTAGCTTTATTGAGCGCGCCGCCGGTCCTTCGCCAATCATTAGATCCAATTGGTAATCTTCCATCGCCGGGTACAAAATTTCTTCAATTGCCGGGCTCATGCGATGAATTTCATCAATAAAAAGTACGTCGCCTGATTCCAGGTTAGTCAGCATCGCGGCCAGATCACCGGCTTTCTCTAGTACCGGACCGGAGGTGGTTTTGATGGAGACCTTAAGTTCATAGGCAATAATGTTGGCAAGAGTTGTTTTGCCCAATCCTGGGGGTCCAAATATCAGAGTGTGGTCTAAGGGCTCTCCTCTTTTGCGCGCTGCACTAATAAAAATCCCCATCTGCTCCTTTACAGCAGACTGCCCGATATAGTCGCTCAACACTAGGGGACGAATTGACCTGTCGATTGAATCTTCTGCGGGCAAGGGTGCGCCAGAAATTAATCTATCTTCTTCCATGCTATGCCATACTCTTCAACGCTAAACGAATCAGCTCTTGGCTACCGGCAACGGTTGGGTTGTTTTTCAATACCAGTGCGATTGCTCGCGCCGCTTGCACAGGCTTATAACCTAAGCCTATCAACGCCGTTTCGGCATCTCTATTAATAGAGGATATCTCTAATTGAGATCTTGTCAGCGGCGAGGCTGCGCTTGTCTCACCCCACTCATCTAATCGATCGCGCATTTCTATAATTAATCGCTCAGCAGTTTTCTTACCGATGCCGGGCATTTTCATCATTGCGCTTACATCATTAAGCCTGACGGTGCGAACGAACTCGTCAGCTTGCATGCTGGAAAGTATGCCCAATGCCATTTTGGGCCCTACGCCGTTGACTTTGATAAGTGACCTGAACATGCTTTTCGACTGCAAATCGTGGAAACCATAAAGCAGCTGCGCGTCATCTCGCACCACAAAATGTGTATGCAGCAGGACATCGCTGCCGACTGCCGGTAGCTCATACATAGTACTCATGGGCACCTGCACTTCGTAGCCAAGGCCGGCTACATCCACGATGACTTCTGGCGGAGTCTTACTAATTAATTTTCCCCGCAATTGCCCAATCACATTTTCATCCTTTTTAGTTTAGCGAAGCCGTCCTCGGCTGAACGATTTCGCACCAGCCATTTTTATCAAGCTGGCTGATGTATTTGCATGGCAGATGGCAACAGCTAACGCGTCTGCTGCGTCCTCGGCCATAGTATCACTAATCCGCAGAATCGCTTTGACCATATGCTGGACTTGAGTTTTATCAGCAGCACCGGTGCCCACGACGGCCTGCTTAACCGCCCGCGCCGAATACTCAGATACCGGCAGCTCATTGGAAAGACAAGCCACCATAGCGCTACCACGAGCTTGCCCAAGTTTCAGCGCCGCTTGCGCATTGCGACCCATAAAGACCTCTTCAATCGCTGACTGCTGAGGCGAATAACACTCAATCACCTCATTGATTCCGGCAAAGATTATCTTTAGCCGTTCCGGCAAGAGTTTGGTCTCGGTGCGAATACAGCCGCAAGCAATGTATTCAAACTTATTGCCCACCACGTTAATCAGACCATAGCCCGTTACTCTGGACCCCGGATCTATACCCAGTATTATGGCCATGGTTGGTATCCTAAATTATGGAGTTAGTCTAAAGCACTAAAACCACAGACTGAACGCGTTAAAGTTGAGCTGCAATTTCGTCTGATATGTTGGCGTTGGAGTAAACATTTTGAACATCGTCAAGTTCTTCCATGTGCTCGATAAGTTTCAACAGGGTTTGGGCTGTTGATAAATCCAACTCCACCTCGGTAGCGGCTAGCATGGTCATTTCTGCGGTCTCTGGCACTAATTGTTTAGCCACCAACGCATCCTGAATCACGCCAAATGTTTCCAGCTTCGTTAGCACATCAGTACTGCCATCGTCATTGCTGACAATATCTTCAGCGCCAGCTTCCAGCGCTATTTCCATTACTAGTTCATCGTCACATTTGGCGGACAAATTAATAATACCAGTACGATCGAACAGATAGGCGACCGAACCATTAGTGCCAAGGCTACCGCCATATTTACTGAAACAGTGTCGAACCTCTGCCACAGTTCTATTTTTATTGTCGGTCAGCGTCTCTACCAAAATAGCCACACCACCTGGACCGTAACCTTCGTAGCTCAACTCTTCTAGGTTTTCATTTTCATTGGCGCCAGATCCTCTGGCTATTGCTCGGTCGATGGTATCTCGCGTCATATTCACGGAAAGCGCTTTATCGACTGTGGCGCGTAAACGGGGGTTATCAAGGAGATTGCCCCCGCCTAGTTTTGCAGCAACCGTTAATTCGCGGATAATCTTAGTAAACACTTTGCCACGCTTAGCATCTTGACCGGCTTTGCGGTGTTTGATGTTAGCCCATTTACTGTGACCCGCCATAACCCTGCCCCTTCCGCTACCAGCGTTACTCGGCCTTTTTGCTTTCGCGCAGTCTGATATTCAATTCGCGCAGCTGCGTGCTAGATACTTCCCCCGGCGCATTTGTCAGTGGGCATGCCGCAGACTGGGTCTTCGGGAAGGCGATTACATCCCGTATTGAGGTCGCGCCAGTGAGGAGCATAATCAAACGGTCCAAGCCAAAGGCAATACCACCATGGGGAGGACAACCAAACGCTAATGCTTCCAGCAGAAAGCCAAATTTTTCGCGGGCTTCCTCTTCTTCGATCCCAAGCACCTTAAACACTTCACGCTGCATTTCAGGCTTGTTAATACGGATCGAGCCGCCGCCTAGCTCGGTGCCGTTGAGAACCATGTCATAGGCCCGCGACAAAGCTGCTTCAGGATCAGCAGTAAGCTCTTCGGCGCTGCAGGCCGGGGCAGTAAAAGGATGATGAAGTGAGGTCAAGCTGCCATTACTGGCACGCTCAAACATTGGGAAATCAATCACCCAAAGCGGAGCCCAACCTTGCCTGATCAAGCCTAATTCTTCGGCCACTTTGATACGCAGAGCCCCGAGGGCTTCATTCACAACTTTTGCTTTATCAGCGCCAAAGAAAATAATATCGCCTGTCTGCGCGCCTACTTTTTCCATTACCGCAGCAACTGTCTCAGGCGGCATAAATTTAATAATTGGTGACTGCAAGCCTTCTAACCCAGCGTCAATATCGTTGACTTTTATCCAAGCTAGGCCTTTGGCTCCATAAATACTGACGAATTCAGTAAACCCATCAATCGCCTTACGGCTGATGCTTGCGCCACCAGGCACCCGCAGAGCGACGACGCGGCAGGCCGGGTCTTTAGCTGGGCCGCTAAACACTTTGAAATCGACATCCCGCATTTGTTCTGCAATATCGACAAACTTAAGATCAATACGCAAGTCAGGCTTGTCGGAACCATACAGCCGCATTGCTTCGCTGTAAGGCATAACCGGGAATTCTCCCAAATCCACATCCATATGGGTTTGAAAGATCTCTCTTATCATTTTCTCCATGATGGCGCGAATCTCTTCTTCGCTCATAAATGACGTTTCAACATCAATCTGAGTAAACTCTGGCTGTCGGTCTGCGCGCAGGTCCTCGTCTCGGAAACACTTTGCAATCTGATAGTAGCGGTCCATTCCTGCTGCCATAAGAATCTGCTTAAATAGCTGCGGCGACTGGGGCAAAGCAAAGAAATGGTTAGGATGGGTACGGCTTGGCACCAGGTAGTCCCTTGCCCCCTCCGGAGTCGCTTTGGTCAGTAACGGAGTTTCAATATCCAAAAATCCGTTAGCGTCCATATAATTGCGAACCGTATTGGTGACTTTCGATCGAAAGCGCAGCCTTTGCGCCATCTCTGGTCTTCGCAAATCGATGTAGCGATACCTCAGGCGGATGTCCTCCCCCACCGCAGCATGATCATCAAGCTGAAATGGAGGGGTATTTGAGGCGTTTAATATAGTGAGCTGCTTGCCTAACACTTCTATTTGCCCAGTGGGCATGTCTGCATTAACAGTGCCTTGAGGTCTTGACCTGACAATCCCGATGACTTGAACCACGTACTCACTGCGAACCTGCTCTGCGGTTGCAAAGCTCTCAATCGTGTCCGGATCGAAAACCACTTGGGCCAAGCCTTCTCTATCTCTTAGGTCGAGGAAAATTACCCCGCCATGATCGCGTCGACGGTGGACCCATCCACAAAGTTTTATTTCCTCACCGTTGTGAGCTTCGTTTAGTTCACCGCAATAATGGCTGCGCATAAGTTCTAACCCTTTAAATGTGTTTACAAAAGTTCAAATAGAACCTTTATGGCAGTCCCGACTACTTGTCGGTACTGGTCTTAGTCTTAGATGATGTTGCAGTGCTGGTTTCTGCTTTTGGCTTAGCGTCACTCGACTTAGCACTCGATTCAGGAGTGGATTTTGAACTTGAGTCTGAGTCAGCCAATTGTTTCTTATTGCCCGTTTTGAAATCTGTTTCATACCAGCCCCCGCCTTTTAGGCGAAAAGCGGCAGCGGTAACCTGTTTTTTAAGCCCAGGCTTATTGCAGTTTGGACAATCCTTTAGCGGCTCGTCACTCATTTTTTGCAGCGCTTCCATCGAATGAGAGCACTCACTGCACTGGTATTGATAAATTGGCATAAGCTTCTAGCTATCCCCAAAACGTAAAAAGTACAACAATCCCGAGACGTCGTTATCCCCAGGTGGCTAAAAAACCGGTCATTATACCTTATTTGCGTTTTTACTCGCACTTCTTTAATACAGCTATTTTATAAGCAAAATCACCCATCAAGGCGCAAGTTTTTTCGCAGCCTCATGTCAGGCTGCTACTCGCCAAAGCAGACAAACAGGTGGATAGCCAAGGCACGCCTCACGGTCTGAGCTGTCGGTAATATCGATTGAAAAAAAACAAGTACTGCAAAAAGTTTAATTCATGCCGCACCAGTGGCTGCCACTAGCAATAAAAGCCTGCGTTTTACGTTACCTTCCCACACACTTATTGCACTAAAAACAGCTTCGCTGCGCGCCAAATAAATGCACGGTAAAATCAAGCAAAACAGCTAATTTTTAGCGGTTAAAACCAATTTCATGTTTATAGAACTTAACACTTGATAGGACAAACTGAATGCTTTATAAATACATCCCCTAAGAGTCGATATGGGTAAAGTTTCCTAGCTAGACTTTTAAATAATAATAAACTCAAGCTGTCTCGCTTGCGAGACTCACAAATTACAACTGAAAATTTTAAAAGAGACTGGGCATGGCTGTTAAAAAAATTCAAGGCAAGACTGTGGCAGCAAAGACTGTCGCTGTAAAAAAAGTATCCGCTATTCAAAAGAAATACACAAAAACTGAGATTCTTAACGAAATTTCAGTAAACACGTCCATCAGCAAGAAGGAAGTGTCTGCCGTTCTTGACGAATTAAGCGTCATCATCGAACGTCATATAAAGAAGCGCGGCGTTGGCGAATTTACTTTACCAGGCCTACTTAAGATCAAATCAGTAGTGCGCCCTGCGCGCCCAGCAAGAAAGAATGTACCTAATCCTTTCAAGCCAGGCGAGACTATGGATGTGGCTCGCAAGCCAGCAACAACGCGAGTTAAAGTACTGCCTTTAAAGAAGCTAAAAGAGTTTGCCCTGTAAGCTACGCTTGTTTAAATACTGATCGACAGAAGGCAGCCTATGGCTGCCTTTCTTTTTTACGGGAAAGAATATGCGCGCTAGTCAATACCTACTTGCTACAGTAAAAGAAACCCCTGCTGACGCCGAAGTCGCCAGCCATCAGCTAATGCTTCGCGCTGGAATGATCCGAAAGCTTGCGAGCGGGCTGTACAGCTGGCTCCCCCTTGGACTTAGAGTATTGCAAAAAGTAACTCAAATAGTCCGCGAGGAAATGAATAAAGCAGGAGCCATGGAAATATCAATGCCTGTGGTACAGCATGCACAGCTATGGGAAGAGTCTGGCCGCTGGCAAACCATGGGTGACGAACTCTTAAGGTTCAAGGACCGTCACGACCGTGATTTCTGTCTTGGCCCGACCCATGAGGAAGTCATAACCGACTTGGTGAGAAATGAATACAGCAGTTACCGCCAACTACCCGCCAACCTGTATCAAATTCAAACTAAATTCAGGGATGAGCGCCGACCTCGGTTTGGGGTAATGCGTGCGCGCGAATTCACAATGAAAGACGCTTACTCATTTCATACAACTGAGGAGTCGCTGAACCAAACCTACGAGGTTATGCATCAAACATACTGCCGTATTTTTAGCCGTTTAGGCTTGGATTTTCGCCCAGTTATTGCTGATTCTGGCAATATAGGCGGCAGCACTTCACATGAGTTCCATGTGCTTGCGCAGTCCGGCGAAGACGAAATCGTATTTAGCTCGGCGAGCGACTATGCCGCCAATATAGAAATGGCGGTTGGTACGCCGTCACCTGTTAATATCCCAGCCGATCCGCTGGAACTTTCCACAGTTGATACAGGAGCAGCTAAAACCATTGACGAGGTTGCTGAGTTTTTCGCCTCCCCTGCGGCCTCCATTGTAAAAACCCTGTTGGTGCACGGCTGCGATGACCAGGGCAAAAAAACCAATTCTCTGGTAGCACTACTCCTTAGAGGCGACCAGGAACTAAACCCGGTGAAGGCCGAAAAACTGAGCCAGGTGTTTGCGCCACTTGAATTGGCCAGCGATGAGCTAATAGAAAAAACGATTGGATGCCCACCGGGATGTATTGGGCCTGTGAACCTGATTATCCCCGTTATTGCAGATAACTCTGTGGCAGATTTAACCAATTTCATCTGTGGAGCGAATAGCAAAGGTCAGCACTTGCGCAATGCAAACTGGAGCGATTCAATAAAATTCCACCAGGTTGCCGACATTCGAAAAGTGAAAGCCGGTGACGGCAGCCCCGACGGCAAAGGCACCCTTGATATCAAACGAGGTATCGAAGTAGGCCATATATTCCAGCTTGGGCAAAAATACAGCAAAGCGCTTAATGCCACTGTATTGGATGAGAATGGCAAGTCCATCACGATGACAATGGGCTGTTATGGTATCGGTGTTACCCGAGTTGTCGCCGCGATCATCGAACAAAATCACGATGACCGCGGCATCATTTGGCCCGAAAACATAGCCCCTTTCCTACTGATCATTACCCAGATCGATGCCCATAAATCTGCACAAGTTATAGAGTATTCCGAGAACCTCTATAGCAAAGCGTTAGCACTTGGCATTCAAGTTCTTCTAGATGATAGGGACAAAAAGACCAGCCCCGGCGTTAAGTTTGCGGAATCTGAATTAATAGGCATACCCCATCGCTTGGTCATTTCACCTCGCACTTTGGCAGACGGCTCTATCGAGCATTTAAATCGCCGCAGCGGCGAGAAGACAATGATTGATAAAGACAGTGGAGAGAGTTTCTTAGCAAGTCTGTTAAGCACGCAAGCAGCCGCTTGCGCCCAATCAAGCTAGGTCTGGGCTGCACCGCTTGATCTACAGCTACCCCGCTAACTTTTCCAGCGGGGCAAGCTTGCCATGTCCCCGCCGCTTTATTCCCGTATAATGCCAATTTTTAGCCAGTAACAGCACAATTATGCTATTTAGCTTAAAGTCGTTTAATTCAACTATCGCCCACTGGCAGACAAAAGCCAGCGATATTCTGTGGCGCCAAGACACTGCTGCGCTTGCGCTGTGGCAAAGAATACTGCTTCGCTCTGGCCAGATTTTAGTCGCCGTGGCCAGAGACTTAATCCAAGGTCAGCTCTCACTGCGCGCAATGAGCTTGGTCTTTACCACGGTCATTGGCTTCTTTCCGCTGTTAGCCCTTACCTTTGCTATCCTTAAAAGCTTAGGGGTGCACAATGCCATGGAGCCGACCCTGATGGCTTTGCTTGAGCCTTTGGGTGATCGCCAAGCAGAAGTAACCCAACAAATATTAGGCTACGTGGATGCCATGCAGGTTGAGCTAATCGGGATCACCAGCGTCGGCCTTTTGCTCTACATTGTGCTCGGCATGATGCGAAAGATTGAGCTTTCCTTCAACTATATTTGGGCTGTGGAACAGAGCCGCTCTTGGTCTAGTAGGGTTAGTGAATACCTATTCGCGGTCATTGTTAGCCCTCTGCTTCTGTTCGTTTCAATCAGCATTACTTCTTCGGTAAACACAAACTTCTTTCAGGGCATACTGCAAAACCTTAGTTATGGCGGTTTCATCCTGCAGATCACAGCCTTTATAGCGCCTGTTTTACTGATGTCACTAGCCTTCGCCTTCGCCTATAGCTTCCTGCCCAATACCAAAGTGAACTTTGGCTCAGCGTTTATTGGTGGTTTGATTACAACTATTATCTGGAAGTTGATGGGCACTTTTTTTCAAGAAGTGTTTATTTCTCAAGCCCGAGAGTCAATTTACCTAGCCTTCGCCGGCGCCATTGTTATCATGATATTTACCTACATTGGCTGGTTAGTTGCGTTAGTGGGAAGCAGCATCGCGTTCTACCATCAATTCCCAGCAAAGACCCGATCAGGGCGCAGCAAAACGCTGCTGAGTATTTTCCAGCACGAAGAAAATTGCCTAACGGTGGCAGCTCTCATTATTGGTCGTTTCCAACACAGTAAATCCCCACTGAGCCTTTATGAGATAGCTAATGCGATTGGGGCGAGCCCAGTAATTATCGATATTGCTCTAACAGAATTAGAAACTATGGAGCTGATAACGCAGACTAACGATGAACCTTCTCGTTACGTCCCCACCAAATCTGTCGATGATTGCAGCATGGTTGAAGTTTGGATTCGCCTGCGGCAGGTTAATAGTTTTGACATGCAGTCCACCAATCAATCTGCCGAGTATTTACGGGCGCATGAATTCCAGAATAAATTGGAGTCGATTGTCAAGAGCGAACTTGGTGGCGAAAAATTTTTCTCATCCAGCAAGAGCACAAACCATGAAGTCTAATTACACGCTTTACCACAACCCTGATTGCTCTAAATCCAGAGCTGCGCTGGCATTGCTTGAGTCCAACGACATAAATCCAGACATTATTTATTACCTTGAGCAGCCTCTTACAGCTGAAGAAATTCGTGGCTTGATGGGCAAGCTAGGAATCACGCTAGCGGAAATGCTACGTCCCAGTGAACCAGAATTTGATGAATATGACCTTTCAGATTCAACCCTTAGCGAAGACCTAATTATGGATATTGTCGTGCAGCATCCAAATTTAATTCAGCGCCCTATCTTGGTTGTAGGTGATCGTGCAGTCATCGGTCGCCCGCCTGAAAATGTGCTAACTCTTATTGAGACCACCAACAAATGAATTCTAGCCCTTATGTTTTAGTGCTGTTTTATAGCCGTTATGGCGCCACCCAAAAGATGGCTCAGCTTATTGCGCGGGGCATCGAAAAAAATCAGAACATAGAGGCCCGCCTGCGAACGGTACCATCAGTATCTAGCAATACCCAAGCCACTGAACCCGAAGTTCCTGACAGCGGCGCCGTCTACTGCAGTGAAGATGACTTAAGAAACTGTAGCGGTCTTGTTCTAGGCAGCCCCACCCGGTTTGGCAATATGTCAGGTGCGTTAAAAGCGTTTATAGATACAACCGGCGCTCTTTGGGCATCTGGCTCCCTGATCGACAAACCATTTGGAGTATTCACCTCGACCGCGTCAATGCACGGTGGCCAAGAATCCACCCTACTTTCTATGGCCTTGCCTATGATCCATCACGGCATGGTATACGTTGGACTTCCTTATTCGGAGGCCGCTCTTAATTCTACCAGCAGCGGCGGCACACCTTATGGCGCAAGCCACGTCGCCGGCAGCGACAGCAATAATGGCATTACAAAAGAAGAGGAAATTCTTTGCCTGGCACTTGGCAAGCGCGTTGCCAGATTGGCAGTGTGTTTGCAAACGGGCTGATTGAAATCAGCAAACTTTAATTCAACAAATAAGCAGCAGAATATGGATCAACCCAAAGACTCAATTGTAAACCACCTGCCTAAACAAGTTGCCCTGGCACGGCTGACAGTACTCAGCTGCTTTTGTCTGCTGATTGTCTATTTCGGCGTTTTCAATATATTTGCGTTTGGCGAATTAAATTTGGCAGCGGTATTTATTTGGCTACTGCAAACCATACCCCTCATGATATTCGCTAGAGGTCTGTTCTTAACCCAATTGCGCACCTATGGATGGTTGTGTTTTGTAGTGCTACTTTATTTTACCCATGCAGTGCTAGTGGCCTTCGATCCGTCTAGGCGAATCCTCGGCATTACTGAAGTGCTTCTATGCACCGTTTTATTTGTCGCGCTGGTGATTTTTATTCGAGGCTTTAAGACGCATTTTCAGGTCAATATATAGACTACAACTACCACTCGAGCGTTTCTCGCACCAAGGGGATGCTTAATCGTCTCTGAGTTTCTAAGGTCTTGTTATCGAGCGCATCAAGGACTTTCATCAGGTCGTCAAAGCTGCGCCCTGCCCGCGTCATAATATAACTGGCTACCGCATCGTTTAACTCGAACCCGCGTTGGCTCGCGCGCAGCTGTAGCGCACTTTTTTTCTCATCATCGTTCAGACTAGCTAAATGATAGACCAACATAGATTGCAACCTAGACTGCAGATCCCTAAGCTCGATCGGTAAAATTGAAGGCGCCACGTTAGACGCTATTATTAAACTAGATCCAGCCTCCTTAATCCGATTGTAAAGATCGAAAATTGCGGATTCCCAATCGCTATCTCCCGCAATAAGCTGGATATCATCGAGACATACCACTGGCAATTCATGCAATCCTTCTAGCAGCTGGGAATGGATAGTCTCACGGTCTTGAAAAGATAAGTAAAATGACTCGGCGCTGTTTGCCGCCACTGACTGCAACAAATGGGTCTTCCCAGCCTGGGGCGGCCCCCAAAGGTAAACCAGTTCTTGAGCGTGGCAAATGCTGTTAAGACGATTAACAAGCTGCTGATTCTGCTGGCTCACAAAAAAATTCTCGAAGCACGAATCATCGCTTGGCTTAACCGCCAATGTCAGTTGATTAGGAGTGAGCATCTATCGCCTCAGCGGGTCCAACGATAGTGCAACAGTGAAGCACTGGCGACGTCGGAACGTTGAATAGGAAGCAGATCTCGATCTAAGGCGATTAGTTCAGACAGCTGGAGAGTATCTCCTAGCAAACTGACATTGATATCCATACGCTGGCCATCAATAGAGCCCATCGTCACGGCTTCTACCAAACCAAGGCTGTTCACATAGTTAATCAATGCCGAATAGTCCTGTAGATCTTGCATCCCCTCTACCCGTAGCACGATAGTTTGTGATGCTGAAGTTTCAGGCACAATGGCAAAATAATTGGCCAGCTGGGTTGTGACTCGACCCAGTGGCTTTGCGAGATAGCTTTGTAGGTCTGAATCGAACCCATCAAAACGTTCTGAATCACCTTGAAAATCGAACTGCCACAAGCCAACGAGCTCTCCACCGGCAGTAAAGTGGAGCCGGCCGGTAAGAATGCTGTCTGCGCCATAGCGCGCACTGCCGCTGCGCATGGCCTCCAAATCTAGCGCCCAAATTACATCGAGAGGCAGGTTACGTCTGTCTTCAAAGTCGAACACAGGAAAAATTATTGGCAAGCCACGCTCTTTTGCAAAGGCCTGAATAATGTCAACTATCTCAGGGTTAGACTCATTGCTCAAAAAAGTTCGCTCGCCCACTTCGTTTTGAAGCACCATCCACACCAACACGCTGGGCCTGTTACTGCCCCAGACAGGAATATTAGCCTGCACTAACAGTTCATTAATTAGCGCAGGCGAAAAATTAACGTTGATATAGCGCTGTTCTATCGTTGTGGTAAGTGCTGCTGGGGGGGCTTGCACAGTCTGAACAGGCCGCTGTGGACCCAACTGCGCTGTGCTGCCGTAATCAATTTCAGCGGACAGCGCAGTATTGGCAGGCACGAAAGGCACGACCACAGCTTCGCTTTCGTAGCTCACCGCCTCTACAAAACTTTGCGCCCGGGCCACCGCTGCCACTATCGCTGGGTCTAACAGCCAGCGCTCATCACCCGTCACCTTAGTTATAACGGCCGCTAAAGCTTCAGTAAAGGCCCGCCTCCTTTCGCTGTCACTTTCGTTAGCAACTTTTACTCGGTGGCTATACAGTCCGCTCACTTGCAGCGCCGACGCATCAAATGGCAGCAAAACCCAGGCAACAAAAAGCCCGCAGGCTAATCCTGTGGTCATTGCACGCATTGACTTTACTAACGAGCTACTCATGGGCTGGATAATACTGCATTTCAACAACTCGCACCTAATCTACAGCCTGATTGAAGTCGTTAAAGTCGTAATTTTTCACTGACGATCAGCCAGCTTCTTGATAAAATAGCGGCCAGTAAAAACGGCGGGCTCAAAGAGTGCGCCATCGACACACCCCAAGGCGGACCTTTAATGGCATCGAATGACGAGTCAAACTCAACTCCTGTGAACACTCCTCTCACTTATCGAGACGCGGGAGTTGATATCGATGCGGGCAACGCACTAGTAAATCGCATTAAGCACGTGACCAAAGCCACTAATCGACCTGAAGTGATGTCAGATCTTGGCGGCTTCGGCGCTTTGTGCAGCATACCCACCAAATACCGAGAGCCAATAATGGTTTCCGCCACAGACGGTGTAGGGACCAAACTTAAGCTGGCCATGGAACTCAACAAGCATGACACCATCGGCATCGACTTAGTTGCTATGTGCGTCAATGATTTGATTGTCTGTGGCGCAGAGCCGCTATTTTTCCTCGATTATTATGCTACCGGCGGCTTAAACGTCGATAACGCCGTAGCGGTAGTTACGGGTATCGGCGAAGGCTGTAAGCAGGCAGGCTGCGCGCTAATTGGCGGTGAAACGGCAGAAATGCCCGGCATGTATAACGGTGAAGATTACGACCTGGCGGGTTTCGCCGTTGGAATCGTCGAGAAAAGCGAAATCATTGATCAGAAGAAAGTCGCAATAGGCGACACACTCATTGGACTCGCCTCATCGGGCCCCCACTCCAACGGCTATTCACTGATTCGAAAGATTATCGAAAGAAGCGGACAAAGCCTCGATTCAGCCTTAGGCGATACCACTTTAGGTGATGCCCTCCTGCAGCCAACCCGAATTTATGTCAAAGCACTACAAGCACTGAGCCGCGAAATATCTATCCATGCGATCGCCCACATCACTGGCGGCGGCATTACTGAAAACCTACCCCGAGTCCTGCCGGACAATGCCAAGGCGGAAATTAACAGCAAAAGCTGGAGTCGCCCTGACGTATTTGCTTGGTTACAAGAGCAAGGCCAAGTTGCAGACAGTGAAATGCTGCGAACCTTTAACTGTGGTGTGGGCATGATTCTGTGTGTCGCAAACACAGACGTCGATATCGCTTTGGCAACCTTAGTCGGCAGTGGCGAATCCCCATTTGTAATAGGCACTATTGCCAGTAGAGGCGAGGCCGACGCTCCAGTTGACTACAAGTAGCCAACAACTATGAGTACTGACGCCTGCAAAGTAGTGGTACTTATCTCTGGAAACGGAAGTAACCTTCAGGCTTTGATAGATGCCAGCGCTAAATCTAATTTTACGGTCAGCGCTGTCATTTCGAACAAAGCCGAAGCCTTGGGTTTACAGCGCGCACAAGCCGCTGCCATTACCAGTCATGTTGTTGACCACACAAGCTATAGCAGCCGAGAAGCCTTTGACACTGCGGTACAGGAAATAGTAGACCAGTACCGGCCTGGGCTGGTTATTCTTGCCGGCTTTATGCGCATCCTCAGCGCTGGGTTTGTTAACCATTTCAGTGGCCGCTTGATTAATATTCACCCCTCACTTTTGCCTAAGTACACTGGCATGAATACCCATCAGCGGGCACTCGATGCCAACGACACCGAACACGGCGCCTCGGTGCATTTTGTGACCGAAGAACTCGATGGCGGCCCGGTGATAGCCAGGGAAGTTATAGCAATCAAATCTGATGATGATGCCGATTCGCTACGACGCCGAGTTGCCGAAGCTGAGCATCGGCTCTACCCTGCTGTCGTCCAAGCCATCGCCAGTGGACGCGTGGCAATGGCTAATGGGCAAGCAAATCTCGATGGAAAGCCGTTGCCGCAAAGCGGCCTTGGGTTAGAGTCACTGCCCCAATGAGGGCCTTCGCCTTAGTGGCCATCCTGCTCCTAGGTTTTCATACCGCCGCCCTTAGTGCCGCCGAACTTGTTGAATATTCGGCTCGCTACACAGCATCAGCCAATGGTCTAAAAGCCTCTGCGACTCGAACTCTTGCCAAGACCCGCGATGGTCTGTATCAGTTAAGCAACCATTTGGTCGCTGAGTTTGCAGGCGCCCAGCTAGCGTCACTCAATGAAAGCTCAGTCTTCGCTGCGGCTGATTCAACACTGCAACCACAGTCTTATAGCTATGCCTTGAGAGGTATAGGCCGCGAGAGCAAAGCCATCATATTTGATTGGGACACATTGGTTGCATTGAGTTCCGAAGATTTAAACAGCTGGTCACTACCGCTGACAGCAAACACACAAGACCCTTTGAGCTATCAAGCAGCGCTGCAGATAATGTTAGCGCAAGCGGATCTAAGGGAAGTCTCTGTGCCAATAGTCGACGGCGATAGAATCGACATCCAGCGTTTTAGAATTGAAGGCGAGGAAATATTACTCACGCCAGTGGGTCAATTAAATTGCAGCAAGCTAGTAAGGGTGCGAGATGATGAATCGAAATCAACGACTATTTGGCTAGCAAAAGACTGGAACTTCTTGCTTGTCAAAATTGAACAAGTTAGCAGCGGTATATCAATAGTGTTGGAGCTAGAATCCGCAACCCTCGGCGGTGAAGTGGTAGCTGGCCAATAGATCCTTAAGCTTTAGCAGAGACTATTTCACTCGACTCGGTATCGCTTCGCGCGTCTGCTTCATCGTCAATATCTAACCCTTCCTGCTTTTTTAACAAGGCGTATTTGCGCATTTTTTCGACCAGAGTGGTTCTGCGAATATTCAATCTCTCAGCAGCCCGTGCAACAACCCCACCGCTGTCTTCAAGAGCCTGCTCGATCAAGTCCTTTTCCAAATTGGCCAAATACTCTTTTAGATCCATTCCATTTAATGGCAACAATGGATCGCCATCGCCTTTAGACTCTTGGTTTCCAACAATAGACGCGGCTCCGCTAAGCCCGTCGCAACTGTTTAGAGAGATCTCGGCATCGCTCAAATGGCGAAACTTTTTCGGCAAATCGTTTACACCAACGATACTATGGGGATAAAGAATCGCCATACGTTCGACTAAATTGGCTAACTCACGCACGTTCCCCAACCAAGGATGACGTCGCAACGAAGCAATGGCACCCGAGTTAAAGCGGACCGACCCCCGTTTTTCTGCTTCCATGATGGTAATTAATTCATTGAGCAACAAAGGAATGTCGTCAGGCCGCTCCCGCAGCGCAGGCATTTCTATTGGAAACACGTTAATCCGATAATACAAATCTTGGCGAAAATCACCGCGATCTATCATTGCTTCTAAGTCTTTGTGAGTCGCAGCAAATATCCGAACATCTGTCTGCATAGTCTTCACTCCGCCGACTCGCTCATAGCTACGTTCCTGCAGCACCCGCAGCAGTTTAACCTGCATATTGAGCGGCATGTCGCCTATTTCATCCAGAAACAAAGTGCCGCCTTCGGCTAATTCAAAGCGGCCCGCTCTTGAGGATATGGCGCCAGTAAAAGCACCTTTTTCATGGCCAAATAATTCGCTCTCTAAAAGTTCCCGCGGAATAGCACCGCAATTGATAGGAACGAACGGCTTGTCGGCACGGGATGAATTCAAATGCAGGTTACGTGCAACCACCTCCTTCCCAGTGCCCGATTCACCCGTAATGAGCACACTCACTTCAGTATTCGCTACCTGCCCCATCATATGTCTTACTTTGTTGATGGCCTCGCTGTTACCAACCAGACTTCGAAACATGTTGTAGTCTTTAACCCCGTCAAAATCCTTCAATCGGTTAAAGTGCTCATGGAACAGCTTCGCCTTGTGCAAGGCATCTAACAAAGGTTGGTAACTAAGAGAATCGTTCAGAGTGGCAGTGATTCGAGAGTTTATCTCTGGATCTAAAAAGTTCGGCAGTTTGGTTACGCCAATCAGCACATAAGGCAGACCAGCTTCCCACCTGTAAAGATCGCCAAGCAAGTTATCCAGACTCAGCCGTTCGCAGTTACCAATTAAGGCAACGCTGAATTCTTCCGGTTTTTTGACCGCTGCAGTTGCTTTGGCATGCCAATCTAGGGACGTGACAGAAACTACATCTTCGCCAAGGAAAGCTAAAACCGTTTCCACATCATGGCGGGAACGCTCGTTGTCGTTGATAAGAAGTATTTTTGTACCGTCAACCATTAGTCTACTCGGAGCAACTGCTAAGATAACAAGGCGAGTTCGGCGTCTTAGGTGTCTTAACCTAAGCCCGTGGGACCGGACGAGCCAT
>JBLGBD010000009.1:0-47678 GCA_047617585.1 Pseudohongiellaceae bacterium
TTGCATCTCGCAGCTCAATTACCGCATCGACCAGCGGCACTGCTTTGATCAATTCCTTGCGGGCCTTGTTCATATGGCCCGGATACCAGTTAATAGTCATAGTAGTGCCTAATTAAAAGCTGCATTCTAGCTATGGTTGTAGGTTAACTCCACCGCTGCATCAAGTTTGCAGATGATTTACAATACCCCAGCGCTAACGCTGTTGCTAAAAGGGTTGAGAAACAGACATGAATGTTGAGAAAAATATTGAAAGTAAAGTTTTAGAATCGCTCAAGCCGAAATTTTTAACACTAGAAAATGAAAGCCATAATCACGGCGGGCCAGCTACCGATTCGCATTTTAAGCTCACAGTGGTGTCTGCTGATTTTTCCTCGCTAAGTAAAGTAAAACGGCATCAAATGCTTTATTCACTTTTAGCTAGCGAGCTGAGCGGTCCGGTACATGCACTGGCGCTTCATCTCTACACGCCCTCGGAATGGGCCGATAGACAATCTGACTCTCCAGTTTCACCGAATTGTTTGGGTGGCAGCAAGCCTTAATTTGTACCTAGCGTTCACTTTCGATTTGTCGGTTCCAAACTCTCAGGTTTTGAGTTACCGGGTCTAATTGCTTGGCAGTATAACGGATTAAATAAAGTTTGCTTGTAGCTAGAAGGCGGTTTACGATCCACCTATCTCACAATTCAGCGCGCAACTCAGCGCGTAATTGCGTGCTAAGTAGAAATTGAAAAACCACTGAAAACCCTACTATATAGATTGGTTTAGATTAGGCTGACTGTTCTAAATGTATGGTAGAAACGTGATGTAAATCAAAGCGATATCAATGCCCTTAGAAGTATGATGTCAGCGTTCTAGGCTGTGAGGTATGTTGGTTTGATGGCGGCAAATAGACGGATTGAATTATTAGTAATTGTGGCATCAAGTGTTGTCATGGCGGTGCTTATTATCACTGTAATGGCCGTAGCGCCGCAGCAGGCACCAAAGCGGGTGGTGCTGCCAGAAATCGATCCTATAGCCGTGTTTCCAGATTTTGCCTCGATCGCAGATGTTGACGAAAAAAAGCGTCAGTTCTTCGATTATTTAGAAAACTACGTTGATTCTGAAAATCAAAAAATACTTCAATTGCGAGCCGACTTAGAGCCACTAGCAGAAATGGCTGAAATCGGCGTGCCATTCTCCGCGGTTGAGAAAAGCATTATTTTAGAGCTTGCTGAAAGCTATCGATTAGAAATAGATCAGCTAAATGAGGCGGAATTAGTGCTAGAGCTAATGCGCCGAGTTGATGTCATTCCGCCTTCGCTGGTGCTCGCTCAAGCAGCGAATGAGTCTGCTTGGGGCACCTCAAGGTTTACTTTAGAAGGCAATAATGTGTTTGGCCAATGGTGTTTCATCGAAGGCTGTGGAATCGTGCCGAAAAGACGTAGTTCTGGCGCAATTCATGAGGTGAAAAGTTTTGATTCGGTGGCATCTGCCGTATCAGCCTATTTTCTCAATATAAACACTAATCAGTCTTATGATTACCTACGAGATCTACGGGTTCATATGCGCAACGAAGATCAGCCAATTGATTCCATGGTGCTTGCCATTGGGCTCGGTCGTTATTCCCAGCGCGGCGATCACTACGTCGACGAGGTGCAAAATATTATTCTACAAAATGATTTGCATCTGCGAGATGAAGATCTTTCGGTTTAGCCTGGTTTTTGTGGGTTGATAAACTGTATCGAATACCAATAAAAACGATTGCTGTTTGGGTCCGGGGCTGTGCAAATGTATCGCCATCTTCTGCCTTGGGCATCGGTTTTCGACCTCAACTGCAAAACTCCGTTTTCCCTGTCAATCCAATTGAGTTCCATCGCTTCGCCGTTGTAAAAACAGCCGATTTGACTTAGGGAATAATCGCCAGGGAAAAACTGGACGGTGGTGCTTGGCCTAGCACTGTCTGTGACCGGAGATAGAGGCGCCAGGAGGCTTGCATTAAATGCCTTGCTCAAAAACTTCGTTCTTGCCGTGTCGATATTTGCATAGATGCTAGCTAGCGGGAACCTGGGTAGGGCGGTCATGTCAGAGTGGTCATTGATCGCACCCGAGTTCTGGGCGAAGCCAGCAAACCCTAACGACTTTAACATTTCTTTGATTTCTTGATTGTATTCGCCGTAAGGATAAGCGAATAATTTATGGTCTTGGCCTGTTTCAGTGCTTATTCGATCTTGGGCTAGAAGTAATTCCTCGCGCTGGCTGCTCAGCCAGCTGGCGCTGTCCTGTGTGGGCGCTCTATCGAGCATATAGGGGTGCTCTACCATGTGGTTAGCAATTATCACGCCTGCCTCGCTAAGAATGCGTATTTGATCCCAATTCATGTAATTTTTCTGAGCGCGATCAATGGGGCCGGTGCTTATAAACACGGTAAACGGAAAGCCAAATTCAGTCAGCATCGGAAATGCCTCGGTGAATATGGACAGATAGCCATCGTCGAAGGTTATAGCTATGGCCTTGTCCGGTAGTGGTTGCTTTGACTCGATAGTGCTTAATAATTCATCCAAAGCTAAGACTTCTATACCGGTGTCTCGGATAAACTCTAAATGGCTTCTAAATTGATCTGGAGTCAGTGAAGTGGATGCCGGTGTATCTTTAGCAACGTGGTGGTACAACACTATGGCGGCACTATCGGCAACTGCCAATTGTGCGACGAAGGCGAGGCTGGCTAAACAAAACAATAGAGTTTTTTTCATAGAGTTGACCGCTTTTGGTGATATCGAGTCCATGTTAGCGCATTTTTCATGATTTTGAATCGCCTTTGTAGCTTCCGTATTGCTGGCGTAAGTAGGTATAATACTTTCCCCAAAAATGCTTCTCGTCACGCGAATTCACAGTGGATAACCGCTAAAATCGGAGTAATAAGATGATCTATTCGGGCACAGCCATACGTGTCGATAAACTGCCTTCAGGTATCGCTCATGCGATATTCGACTTGGAAGGCTCCTCAGTTAACAAATTCAATCAGCAGACACTTGAAGAGTTAGGGGCTGCGGTTGCAGCCATAGCCACAAGCGGTGCTATTGGCGCTATCTTTTCTAGCGCTAAAAGCAGCTTTATTGTTGGGGCTGATATTACTGAATTTACGTCGATGTTTACCCAAGATGAAGCCGAAATCTTAAGCTGGTTGGTAAAGGCAAACGTCGTATTTACGGCAATCGAAGATCTGCCTTTTCCGACGGTCACGGCGGTTAACGGTATTGCCTTAGGCGGCGGTATGGAAATGGCAATTGCTACTGACTTTCGGGTTGCCACTGCAAACGCGGTTGTTGGTTTCCCTGAAGTGAAATTGGGCATTCTACCGGGCTTTGGGGGCACCGTTCGTATGCCTCGCCTAATTGGTGCCGACAATGCTAATCAATGGATCAGCAGCGGCTCCCACATTAATGCAGAGCAAGCTTTTGCCGAAGGTGCATTGGATGCCATTGTCGCAGATGACTTGTTAGTGGAAGCAGCGCAAGCATTAGTTTTGCAGTGTGTAGAAGGCAAAATTGATCACTTAAAAATTAGGCAACAAAAAACCGGCCCTTTAACACTGACTCCAATAGAATTGAATGTCGCGTATGAAACGGCGCTAGGTATGGTCGCAGCTGCGGCGGGGCCAAATTATCCTGCGCCGACAACCGCAGTGAAAGCCATGCGAAAGAACGCAGTTCTCGATAGAGATGCGGCGCTGCTTGTAGAACACGCCGCTTTTGCCAAGCTAGCTAAAACTGAAGTTGCCGCCAATTTAGTGCAAATGTTTCTGAATGATCAGTTTTTGGCGGGCAAAGCCAAGCAGCATCTTAAGCTGGCTGCTGAAATTAAATCTGCCGCGGTGCTGGGTGCAGGCATCATGGGTGGTGGTATCGCCTATCAGTCTGCCCTAAAAGGCACGCCTATCTTGATGAAAGACATAGCTCAAGCGGGGCTTGATCTGGGCATGGCAGAGGCGCAGAAACTGCTAGAAAAACAGGTGGCACGAGGAAAACTTGATCCTAAGAAGATGTTCGCTGTATTGAGCAGCATTTCTCCTACACTCGATTACAGCGAAATAAACAACGCAGATATCGTTGTTGAAGCAGTCGTGGAAAATCCTAAAGTGAAGAAGGCGGTGCTTCTCGAGCTCGAAGGTCTTGTTGATGATCAGACAATCATAGCAACCAATACATCAACTATTTCTGTTGATGATTTGGCGAGTGTGCTGACTCGGCCGGAAAACTTCTGTGGTATGCACTTTTTCAACCCGGTGCCTCTAATGCCTCTGGTTGAAGTAATTCGAGGCAAGCACTCAAGTCCGCAGACGATTGCGACGACTGTGGCCTATGCTAAGAAGATGGGAAAAACTCCGATTGTCGTTAACAACTGTCCGGGATTTTTAGTGAATCGTATTTTGTTCCCTTATTTTGGCGCATTTTCGAGCTTGATAAGAGATGGTGCAGATTTCAGGCACATCGATAAAGTAATGGAAAAATTTGGTTGGCCTATGGGACCAGCCTATCTTATGGATGTGGTCGGGATCGATACTGGTGTCCATGCTCAAGCGGTCATGGCGGCTGGGTTTGAACGCATGCAGCTTAGTTTTGAGAGCGTAATCGATAAGCTTTATGCCAACAAGAACTTTGGCCAAAAAACAGGCAGTGGCTTTTATTGCTATGAGCAGGATAAAAAGGGTAAGCCTCGAAAGTTACCTAATCCAGAAATCGATGCCATTGTGGCCTCAGTTCAAACAGCTAAGCGCGAATTTACCGACTCGGAAATACTCGAGCGTATGATGACGCCTTTGTGCCTTGAAACAGTCAGGTGCTTAGAAGATGGAATTGTAGACACGGCGATTGAAGCAGATATGGGCTTGGTACTTGGCTTGGGCTTTCCGCCTTTCAGAGGCGGAGCACTGCGCTACATTGACAGTATAGGTATCATGCAGTTCTGCAAGATGGCAGACAAATATGCGGATCTCGGTGAGCTGTATCTGCCGACAGAGAAAATGCAGGCGAAAGCGGCGGCTGGCGAAACCTACTATTAGGATTTAGGAGAGTAAAATGACTTTGCACGCAAGAGACGCAGTAATCGTAGATGGTATTCGCACCCCCATGGCTCGCTCTAAAGCGGGAGCATTTAGACATGTACGGGCAGAAGAGCTGTCCGCAAGACTGATCAATGCGCTGTTTGAGCGTAATCCCAATGCCCTACCGGCGGACGTGGAAGATGTAATTTGGGGCTGCGTAAATCAGACTTTAGAGCAGGGCTGGAATATCGCTAGAAACGCTGCTTTGATGTCGGTATTGCCACATTCCACCTGTGCACAAACAGTGAACCGGCTGTGTGGCTCATCCATGTCTGCACTCCATACGGCAGCAATGGCTATTCAAAGTAACAACGGCGATCAATTTATTGTTGGTGGTGTTGAGCATATGGGTCATGTCGCTATGACTCATGGTGTTGATCCAAACCCCAAAGCGTCTAAATACATGGCCAGGGCTGCTTGGATGATGGGCGTGACGGCTGAAGTATTAGCAAAGATGCACGGTATTGATAGGAAAACCCAAGACGAGTTTGCCGTTAGGTCACACTTGTTGGCCGATAGGGCGCGCTCCAACGGTGGTTTTAGCAATGAAATCGTGGCTATCGAAGGTCACAATGCCCAGGGTTTCAAACTATTAATTGAGCACGATGAAACGATTAGGCCAGAGACCTCGGTTGAAGCTTTGTCTCAGTTGAGACCGGTATTCGACCCGGTTAGTGGCACAGTGACAGCAGGAACATCTTCTCAATTATCAGACGGTGCATCAGCAATGTTGATTATGTCAGCAGAGAAGGCGCAAGCAATGGGGCTTAAAATCCGCGCCAAGATCCGCTCTATGGCCTATGCGGGCGTGGACCCTTCAATTATGGGTTATGGGCCTGTGCCAGCAACTCAAAAGGCCTTGAAAAAAGCTGGTCTAAGTATTGCTGATTTGGATTGTGTTGAGCTTAACGAAGCATTTGCAGCACAGTCCTTGCCTGTATTGAAGGACTTAGGACTTTTGGATGTAGTAGAAGATAAAGTAAACCTCAAGGGTGGGGCGATCGCACTTGGACACCCGCTGGGCTGCTCTGGTACGCGTATTACCACCACGCTGCTTAACAATATGGAAGATAAAGATGCATCGCTAGGCCTTGCCACTATGTGTATCGGTCTGGGTCAAGGTATCGCTACTGTTTTAGAACGAGTGTAGATGTAAATTATGTCCAGAGCGTCAAAAGAAGATTTTAAGCTGAACCGCAGCAGGAAAAATTTGCGTCGAGATGTAGGCCACGCTATCGCCGATTTCAATATGATTGAAGATGGCGATTTGGTCATGGTTTGCCTATCTGGTGGTAAAGATTCCTATGCGCTACTGGATATTTTACAGCGGCTGAAAAAGAGTGCGCCAATAAAGTTCGATCTACACGCGGTTAATCTAGATCAAAAACAACCTGGATTTCCTGAGCATGTATTGCCAGAATATTTAGAAAGCGTTGGAGTTAGTTACAAGATATTGGAACAAGATACTTACTCGATTGTCATGGACAAGGTTGAGGAAGGTAAAACCTATTGCGGATTGTGCTCACGCCTGCGCCGAGGGATTTTGTACAACTATGCCGAATCTATAGGTGCTAACAAAATTGCTCTTGGTCACCATCGCGATGATATTATTGAAACTTTATTTTTGAACATGTTTTACGGTGGCAAGCTCAAAGCGATGCCGCCTAAATTACTTAGTGATGACAAGCGCAATATAGTCATCCGGCCCCTGGCTTACTGCCGTGAAACTGAAATCGCGCTCTATGCTGACCTCATGAATTTCCCAATTATTCCCTGTAATTTGTGCGGCAGCCAAGACAATATGCAGCGTCAAAATATCAAGGCAATGCTGACACAGTGGAACAAGTTGCACCCTGGTAGGGTTGAATCGATATTCCGTAGCATAACAAGCGTGTCCCCCTCACAGCTTGCTGACACTAATTTGTTTGGGTTTACCGAGCTTGCGATTCAAACAGCGGACCCGCAACGGCTAAACCTAGTTGAGCTAGTTTAGTTGGCGTGGCAAGTTAGAATTCATAGATTGCGGCGTGCTTAAAATGATTATTCCTTACCAAGAACTAAGTGCAGATGTGCTGAACGCGATTATCGAAGATTTTGTCTCGCGAGAGGGTACAGACTACGGTACAGTCGAGTCATCGTTTTCGTCTAAGGTGTCTCAAGTTATGGCACAATTACATAGCGGGGAGGCTACCATCACGTTCGATGTGGAGACCGAAAGCTGCTCGATAGTACCTGCAAAAAGCTAGCTAGATCTGCTTCTGCTTGAATTTGTCATACTCGCTTTGATGGTATTGGGCATAAAGCAGCCATTTTCCGATGGTTGCTTTAGTAATAAGCAAATGTTCGTGGTCGCCATTTAGAGTCTCTAGCACTTTTTCAGCTAGCTCTTGGCCAGCAATTGCTAATGTGTCGACTACACGCTTTAAGGTGAATGAATCCAGAGTCAGCTTATAAAGATCTTTAGGGCTAGGCTGGTCGTCGAATTGCCTATAGGTTTTCGCGCTAGGCGCAAGAAGGTTCTGAATTCTAAGAGCCAGCGATGGATTGTGCGGACGTATAAGCGCCACTGTAAACTGCAGCGTCGCGCGATCAAATAACGCCTGCTTTACAGCTTCTTGTGGTTCAAGATAAATAGTTGCCATAAGGCTGGTACTTCTTATTTATTGTAAAAATGCTGGTCAATTTACACTCAACCAAATCGATAGTTCGACTTGAAGTTGAAACTTAAGTATCGTACGGGTTAAGTTTAGTAGCAACTACCGAAAAGTTATAAAGTCTCATGCCTAAAGAAGAAAACGAACTAAGTAAGAATACAAACTCCGAGTCTAGCCAGGGCCCAGCAGTGCTGCTCGATGCGAGCGGCCTTTACTGCCCAGAACCGGTCATGATGGTTCACAACAAAATACGTGATATGGCGCCTGGTCAGACCCTCAAGATAATCGCCACAGATCCATCAACGACTAGAGATATCCCCAAATTTTGCGTCTTCCTGGGACATGAACTACTGGACTCTTCGGAGCAGGACCAGATTTACAGCTACCTCATTCGTAAGAAGAGTGAATAATACGGCGATGAGTCATAGGTTTGAAATTCGATTATGACGATCACTGCCACATCGACTGCGAAGAAAACCGGTATCTACCTTATAGATGCGTCGATTTATATTTTTCAAGCTCATTTTTCTCCCTATGTAGAGTGTTATGGAACCGGCGAGAAGGACCTGAGCGCTGTATTTGGGTTTACTCAATTTTTGTTTCAGTTTTTGCGTAGAACCACGCCAAGATATGTTGCCGTGGCAAGAGATGAAAGCTTACAAACCGGGTTTCGGCACCAACTCCATTGCGCTTACAAGTCTAATCGCGAACTTCCAGATGAAAATCTAAAGCGCCAGCTAGACGCCTGTGGCTTAATTGCACAATCACTAGGCCTAGCCGATTTCGCCAGTGCCGAATTTGAGGCAGACGACATTTTAGGAACCTTGGCTAAAAAAGCTCAAGGCTGGTTTCCCAGTGATGCGGAGATTTGCATAGTCTCCAGAGATAAAGACCTTTCTCAACTATTGAAAGACGAGCGCTGTTATCTGTGGGACTACAGCGGCAACAGAAAACGCTACCGGGACGATGTGGTTCTTGCCTACGGGGTGAGCCCAGAACAGTTTGCAGATTATCTTGGTTTAGTGGGTGATGCGGTGGATGTCATAAGCGGAATCCCTGGGGTCGGCCCGGTTAAAGCCAGAGCCCTGCTAAATGAGTTTGGCTCGCTACAGGGAATTTATGATCGACTTTCTGAAGTTGCTGGTTTGCCTGTGCGCGGCTTCAAACAGCTAGCTGTAATACTGGAGGCTCATAAAGAGGCCGCATTTCTAAGTAGGCAACTGGCGACAATAGTCTGTGAGGTTGCCGAGGGGCAGGAAAGATTCGCATCTACGCAGATGGCTGATTTACAGGTAAGGCCCCCTAACGAATCACTGTTTAGCGAAATTTTGAACGAGCTTGATTTTAAACACTCTGAAGCTGATCGATTACTGTATCAGTTCAAGCAATTAGAAAGCCGACACAACTAGTCGCTAACCTCCAAATAGAATCGCAAGATGAAAATAGTAGCGGATGAAAATCTAAAGTACGTCGAGCAACTCTTTGCTGAATATGGCGATCTTCACTTATTGCCCGGGCGAGAAATAGACAGCGCTGCAGTGGCTGATGCTGATGTGTTGCTGATTCGCTCCGTTACTAGGGTTGATAAACAGCTGCTGTTAGGAAGTCAGGTAAAATTTGTCGGCAGCGCAACGAGCGGAGTTGAGCACGTAGATCAGAATTATTTAGGCCAACATGGCATTTATTTCTCCCACGCCAAGGGGAGTAATGCGCTAGCAGTGGCTCAGTATTGTACTGCTGCCTTATGTTTTTCCCAAGCCGCTGGAAAATTTGACTTCCAAGTGGCTCGAGTGGGCATTGTAGGCTGCGGCTTTGTTGGCAGCGCTCTGGCATTGTTACTGCGAAGCATGGGTGTTGCAGTGAGTGTTTTCGATCCTTTTTTAGGCGGAGAGCAGGCTGAGAAATTACGCAATAGCGGTGTCGTGCTTGCCGAATTAGCGGCGATTTTTGAATGTGAGGCGGTTTCACTGCATGTGCCGCTGACGGGCGAAGGACCATATCCCACAGCGCATATGATAGATGAATCCTTGTTAGCTCGATTGAGTCCTACAGCCACATTTATCAATGCGAGTAGGGGCGGGGTAGTGAATGAGCGTGCGCTACTGACCTGTCTCAATAATTTTCCGGAACTATTTGCGGTACTTGACGTGTGGGATGCTGAACCTCAGATTAATCCCGAATTACTCCAAAGAGCTAACATTGCGACGCCACATATGGCCGGTTATAGTCGCCGTGCTAAAGCGCGAGCGACACAAATGCTGTGGCAGCAATACAGTGAAGGCTATTTACAGTCTCCCCCACTAAAACCGGCAAACGCTTGGCTAGACCCTAAAGCGTTGGATAAAATAACCGTGACTGATGCAATCAGTGCCATAAAAAAAGCCCTGCCGCTAGATGTGCTCACCTGCAACTATAAAAAGGAAAGCCTGTCACTATTGCCAGACCCATTGGGTCTGGTGTTCGATTCGTTTAGGAAATCGATGATTGATAGAGCCGAGTTCTCTGACTTTGAGATTGCAGATGCGCATTTGGAATCAGCGGAAACCGCGAGACTTGAAACTCTTGGCTTTGTCGTCAATAAGTGCACCAGCTAGTTGCGATAGTCTTGCATTACCTCACCTATTTTCGTGATCGCAATGGCCAACTCGTCTTTCTGTGGTAAAAACACAATGCGCAGATGCTGGGTATCCTTGATATTGAAGGCACTGCCTTGTACTACTAATATTTTCTCCTTCGCTAAAATATCCATGACCAAGTCAACGTCGTTTTTGATGGTGTAGACGTTGGGGTCGAAGCGAGGAAACATGTAGATGGCTCCTTTCGGTTTGACACAGCTAACCCCAGGAATTTGGTCCAGTAGCTGCCAAGTTATATCGCGCTGTTCTTTGAGGCGGCCACCCGGAAGCACCAAATCGTTAATACTTTGATAGCCACCCAGTGCGGTTTGTATTGCGAGCTGTGCTGGGACATTGGCGCAAAGACGCATGTTGGTTAAGATTTCCAAGCCTTCTATGTAGCTTTTAGCTAAGTGCTTTGGACCACTGAGCACCATCCAACCGGAACGAAAACCCGCTAAACGATACGACTTCGATAAGCCGTTAAAGCTTGCCACGAAGACGTCTTCGCACAGAGATGAAACTGGAATGTACTGGGCGCCGTCGTAAACAATTTTGCTGTAGATTTCATCTGCAAACAGTATTAGTTCGTGCTTCCTTGCAATTTCAACCAGCTCCAACAATATCTCTCGGCTGTAGACTGCGCCAGTGGGATTATTTGGGTTGATGATCAACAGCGCTTTGGTGTTAGCTGTAATCTTTGACTCAATGTCCTCGATCGAGGGATACCAGTCGGCTTGCTCGTCGCAGATATAGTGCACAGGCGTGCCTCCACTCAGGCTGACGGCAGCTGTCCACAAAGGGTAATCTGGCGCTGGTATTAAGACTTCGTCGCCGTCATTTAGCAGGGCTTGCATAGCCATTGTGATTAGCTCACTCACCCCATTGCCGAGATAGATGTCGTCTATCTCAACGCCTTTGATATTAAGACGCTGAGCTTCTTGCATTATCGCCTTACGGGCTGGATAGATTCCTTTGGAGTCGCTATAGCCTTGGGCTGCGGCAAGGTTATGAATTACATCATAGAGCATTTCATCTGGCGCGTTAAAGCCAAATGCAGCAGGGTTACCGATGTTGAGCTTAAGGATACGGTGGCCATCTTCTTCAAGCTTCTTGGCGTGTTCTAGTACTGGTCCTCGTATGTCATAACAGACATTCGCTAGCTTGTTGGACTGTTTGATCGTTTTCATAGTGTATTCATAAATAAAAGAAGTTAGGAATCCAAGTTTGTCGGCCAATGGCGGCAAGTGTTAAGATTCTATCGTGTCATTCACCTCTGTGCGGCAAGCTTACCTCAGCGCATGGCTGGCTAGTTTATAATAGCAATTGTCCAAACTGCACTTTTTATTTCTTATTGTGGCCGTATATAGCTTTCATCCACTGATGACTAGCGGGTTTTAAGAGTCGGGTTGGTAAGTAGCAATGGCAGGTTGTTAGCCGAGTGACTATTGCTTACGTTAGTTCAATTTTAGATACAGGATGAAAAAGCCATGAACGATCAATCAAGCCCGGACAAGGTTACTACGTCAAGTGAAAAGACCGAAGAGCAGTGGAAGGAAGAATTGGGCGCTGAACGCTACGGCGTGCTTCGACAAGGCGGTACAGAGCGAGCGTTTACCGGCAATTACTGGAATCTCAAAGACGATGGTGTTTATCGCTGTGCAGGCTGCGGTGAACCGGTATTCAGTTCCGAGACCAAATATGATTCTGGCTCGGGCTGGCCTAGCTTTTATGAACCTGCTAAAGACGGCAGCATAAAAGAAAACAGAGATCTCTCCCATGGCATGATTCGAACCGAAGTCGTGTGTGGTAAGTGTGAGTCTCACCTAGGGCATGTGTTCCCAGATGGTCCCGCAGAGACTACAGGGCTGCGATACTGTATAAATTCGGCATCACTGGATTTTGACAAGAAAGAGTAGCAGGAGTTGAGTGCTCGGTCGGTGCAGGCTGGAGTCGCTTACAGTTAGTTAGAAGCTGGGTGGGCCTAAGCTGCCGGCCCCAGCCCTTGCTTAATATAACCGACTCGTCACGCCTATCTCTCTATGTGTAGATGCCATCAACATGATTTAACGCGTTAATTTGATCGACTAACTCAAAGCCTCCGACAAAAGCCTCGCCAAAGTCTCCAGTAAACACACCGCCAAGATTTGCATCGATAGAATTGCTGATGATGCCACCTGGGTCCATCAATAGGCCTGAGGTAGAATTCAACTCCACCAAGCCTGCATTTACAGTCCCTGAGAAATTTATTTGCCAGGCTTGAGAGTTAGCCACCTCAAATTGAAGTAGGCCATTGGCTATAGATCCCGTATTAAAATCAACTGCCATGCCGGCCACAACTAGGGTTACATCCCCAGCACTGCCGCTACCAATAAACGAGGAAGCGCTGGTTGTTTCATAGCGGCCTCTATTTGCTGCCATGCATGGCCTAAATAGTAATTTAAATCAATTAATTATGACCCTCTAAGCGAAATTCGATAGCAGTCAATCTAAGTCTAATCGCTGTGGTTGTGGCTATGAAGCTCTGGGTCACAAGGGTGATTACTAAAGTTGCTGGATGTGGTTGGTGAAGACGAGTATTCCTTGCCGGCAATCACTTGAAATACTTTGGCTTCTATAAAAATTTGGACGAGATCGCCATCGAGCTGACCTCGGGCAGCCTCGCTTACCAAGATATCGATCGCCTTTTCATTGTTCATCGCTGGTTTGTAGGGTCTATCAGAAGCGGTCAGGGCGTCATAGATATCGCAAATTGTCATGATTTTAGACGGCAACGGGATTTGACTTTCTTTCATTCCATGGGGGTATCCGGAGCCATCTAGTTTTTCATGATGAGCGCCGGCGATCGTTGGCACATTGGCAAGCTCCTTAGTCCAAGGAATGTGATTCAAAAAGTTTTGGGTGTGAACAACGTGAGATTCAATTTCTTTGCGTTCAGCTGGAGAGAGGCTGCCTTTGGCGATGGACAGTAAATCGAACTCTTCCGCGGTTATTATCGCTAACTCTTCACCCTTAGAACCTAAGCGATAACCATTAATCTGATCCAGCATAGTGCGATTATCTTGGTTTAAAATAGAAGGCTCGTTAACTTCCTTGATTGCCTGAAAGAAATCGTCCAGCAACGACACTTCATTAAGCAGCTGCTTATCGAAAGCCATAAATTGGGATTCGCTAAACTTTCCAGTTCTGTAAAGGTTGAGCTGTTGGCTTAGGCTGGAAGACTTCAGCCTTTCTTTTGCTAGTAAGATCCGATACCCAATACTTTCTAGGCTGCCTGCTGCCAATTTTTTTTCTTTAACTAGGACAGATTCCCGCACGCCAACTTTACCGAAATCATGGAGCAGTGCTGCATACTTCAGCTCGCGCACTTCAGACTCAGTGAACCGGGTGTTGCGAAGGCGGGTAATATTCGATGCAGAAACCGATTGGGCTAAGTCAACGCATAAGTCCGCGACTCGGAAGGAATGACCGCTGGTGGTAGGATCTCGTTGTTCGATCGCAGCCACCGATGCATTCACAAAACCTTCAAATAGGGCTTTTATGTCATTTTGCAAAATAGTGTTTTCTATAGCTATTCCGGCTTGGCTAGCAAGCGCCTGCAATAACACATTGATGTCGCTGTCGAATGGCAAGGTGTAAGCATGAGCCGATTTCTCGTCATTAATTTTTAACGAGCGGGCTTTTTTCCGATTGATAAACTGCAGGACTCCAATTACAGATTTTTGCTTGTCGGTTAGAGGAATGGTAAAAATGGACTTGGTGCGATAACCAGTTTGTTTATCAAAACTTTGATTGAATTTATA
Source organism: Pseudohongiellaceae bacterium (assembly GCA_047617585.1). Classification (GTDB taxonomy): domain Bacteria; phylum Pseudomonadota; class Gammaproteobacteria; order Pseudomonadales; family Pseudohongiellaceae; genus UBA9145. The sequence continues at coordinate 14,152 of JBLGBD010000009.1, forward strand.
AGGTACCGTTTGCGATAGGTGGTAAGAATCTGGAATGTTAAGTTCGCTATTGGTAAGAGCCACATAGCCAGCGATTGATGCCTGATCTAAAGGGAAGCGCATTTCTTCAAATGGAAAATCCATTGAGTCGTTTTGAGTTAGCTTAAACACTAGATCCTTTTCATGATCACTGATCTCATTAATCAGGAAAAGAGATGCTGCGTCGCAACAGGCAATGTTTTGCCCCTCTGTCAAAATCTTTCGCAGCAACTTCATCAAGTCATCTTCAGCTGAAAGCGAGATGCTAATGTCGGCGAGTTTGTTTAAATAGCGAAAACTTGTGTCCTGCATGCGCGCGCGTTCAGTTTTCTCGCTTTTAAGAATCCATTGGTAGCATGCCATCTCGAGGAGTTTGCAGGTAGCCCGGTAAGGAAGCTCGCTATCCAATATGAGGTCGGCATCGAGATCCATAGAATCTGGGCAAATGAAGATAGCTTCAGGAAATTCCTCAGTCCATTTTTGGAATTCGACATCGCGCACAAGATGATGGTCTAGAACGATCAAAGCGGGACTGTAGCGTTGTGCCACCGCAAACGACATGACTTCGGTTGGTATAATTAGCTTAGACTTTATGTCATTCCACACTCGGCTGCTTGCATAGCCTGGGCCATAAGCAATAGTTAGGGTGCGGGTCGTTTGGGTAAGTGAATTCATTGGTAGTTGCGACTAACTCAATCTTGGCGAGAGTGTACCCCAACGATTGGAGTTAATCGATAAATCTAACTAGAATTTAACGCGGCTGCTGTTGAATTCCCGCAGCCGGCAGTGGGAAGGGCAAGTGGAAGGGCAAGTGGAAGGGAGTATAAAGGCTTAGTCAACCCCAAGTTGAGTCTGTAATTGTTCAAGAAAGCGAGTCAAATTGTTTTCAGCTTCACTCCTGTATCTGAACGGTCCAACTGTCTCTCCATCTTCTGTGTCGAAATACCAGAGGTCTTCGTTGGTATATATTTTGTCTAGGGAAGATGTCAGCGCTGTTGTCAGATTGATGTTTTTTGTCATTGGTGAAAATCCTAATCGGTTTTATTATACGTATCTGGCCAAAGTTTTAGTATCTTCGGTGGTCTAATCTGTAGTTGACAGCGTCTTATCCGAGCAATTCTGGCATTGCATACTAACGGACAAAATTTACCTTGCCCTTGGCAATTGAGCAATAGGAAAAATTCATAAATTTGCAATTAATGGCAACATCGCGCCAATCTTTCAAACCATCGCCCCAAGCAAGCCTTGGTAAAGTGGCCCATTGGCTTTTAAACAGAGTATTGGGGGAATTTGGACAGCGCTGTAAATTGCGCAAATGATTGAAACTGCTATACCGGTATGGGAGAATCCCGCACTTTGCAGCGCAGCAGCGATTGGCTCAACTTATTGAAATCAATCGCCATAACATGTTTGTCTAAAAAATCGCTCAATCTATCGCACGATCTTCCAGTCAAGTGATAAATCGAATAGTGTTCAAAGCAATGCTGGTCGCTAGCTGACCGGAAATTCAGGGGTTAATAAATGCAAGTCTCAGTAGAAACTACACAGGGTTTAGAACGAAAAATGACCATCGCTGTTCCAAGCGAAAAGGTCGATTCCGAGGTCCATTCTAGGCTCCAACAAGCCGCTCACTCTGTCGCGTTAAAAGGTTTTAGAAAGGGTAAAGTGCCTTTTAAAGTAGTGAAAAGTAAGTTTGGCAAAGGCGTACGACAGGAAGTTGTCAGTGAGTTGATGAGTCAAACATTCTATGACGCCGTAACCCAGCAAAGCTTAAAGCCTGCGGGTAAGCCGCGAATTGAGGCTACCAAGCTGGATGAAGGGCAAGATTTAGAGTTCGTCGCAATATTTGAGGTGTACCCTGAGGTTGATTTGCCTGACTTTAGCACGGTGAGTGTTGAGAGCTTAGTTGCCGACGTAACCGACGCTGATGTCGACGAAATGATTGAAACCCTGCGCAAACAGCGGCAGACCTGGATTGCCGTTGAGCGTGCAGCGGCTGACGGCGACACGGTCAATATCGACTTCGTTGGTCGCAAAGACGGCGTAGAATTTGAAGGCGGAGCCGGTAAAGGCTCCAATTTGCAGTTGGGTTCGGATCGGATGATTCCGGGCTTTGAGGCCGGAATTGTAGGCAATAGTCCGGGTGATGTATTTACTTTGCCACTCAGTTTCCCTGAAGACTATCAGGTGGCCGATTTAGCCGGCGCCGCGGTCGAATTTGAAATTACCTTAAATACAGTGAGTGAGCAGACACTGCCTGCGATCGACGCTGAATTTTTTAAGAGTTTTGGGGTTGAAGAAGGTGGCATAGAAGCCTTTCGTGAAGAAGTTACTCAAAATATGCAGCGAGAAATGAAAACAGCTCGTCGTAATAAAGTTAAAACCGCAATAATGGATGCAATTATTGAAAAAGTAGAGGTAGCCGTACCCTCTGCGTTGCTCACTGCAGAGATTCAGCAGCTCAAGCAGCAGGCACTGCAGCAAATGGGTGGGGGGCAGAATTTCGATCCAGCTATGCTGCCTGATGATTTGTTCAGTGAACAAGCAAATCGCCGCGTCAAGCTCGGTCTGGTACTCGGTGAAGTTATCAAGGTAAAAGAACTGAAAGCCGACCCAGCCAAAGTCCGCGAGGCGGTTGAAGAGCTTGCGTCGACCTATGAATCGCCAGACGAAGTAGTCAATTGGTACTACAGCAATGAGGATCAGTTGTCGGCTATCGAATCAGGGGTACTTGAAGATGAAGTATTTGACTATATATTAGAGTCTGCAGCCGTCACGGAAAAAACTGTAACCTATCAGGAAGTGATTAAGCCTGCGCCTAGGCCCGAGGCAGGTGCTGACGACAGCGTAGCCGAAGGCTAGATCGGGGAGCGATTTGTTCTCCAAGCCTGCCTTAGGCGGTCTACACTTATTTTTACAGCCTGCAAGGGCCTAATTTATCGATTAAGGATTTTTTAATGGCCCATACTGATTTTTCGCCCCATGCGGCTCTTGTCCCTATGGTGGTTGAGCAAACTGCCCGCGGGGAGCGTTCTTACGATATTTACTCCATGCTGCTCAAAGAGCGAGTCATATTCATGACCGGTCAGGTAGAGGACCATATGGCCAATTTGATCGTGGCGCAGCTGCTTTATTTGGAGTCAGAAAACCCTGATAAGGACATTCATCTGTACATCAATTCCCCCGGCGGCTCGGTGACAGCGGGCTTATCGATCTACGACACAATGCAGTTTATCAAGCCGGATGTGAGCACTATGTGCATCGGTCAAGCCGCAAGCATGGGTGCTATGCTGTTAGCGGGCGGCGCCGCAGGTAAGCGATTTGCTTTGCCTCATTCGCGAATGATGATTCACCAGCCAAGCGGCGGAGCTCAAGGTCAGGCATCTGATATTGAAATACAAGCTAGGGAAATCATTAAGATACGAAAAAGACTTAATGTACTACTTGCAGTGCATACTGGCCAACTGGAAGAAACTATTGCCAAAGATACCGAGCGCGATAACTTCATGAGTGCCACTGAAGCAAAAGAATACGGTTTAGTTGATAAAGTAATCGAACGAAGAACAGATAATAAAACTAAGACTGGTGCAGTTAACTAATTTACCAGTCAGAAGGGGTTGCAATTCAGCCCCAATGCCCGCATTTTAGGGCTGTTACCTGTCTTATTCAGCTCGCTGTCTAGTCAGTTCGGGTTCCTCGTCTCTGCCAAGAGGAACGTCAGATAAATTTCTAGGAAAGTTATTAACTTAAGAGAATTATGTCAGACGATCGTTACGATAAAGGCGATGACAACGGCAAACTGCTGTATTGTTCATTTTGCGGTAAAAGTCAGCACGAGGTACGCAAGCTCATTGCCGGCCCCTCAGTGTTTGTTTGCGATGAGTGCGTGGATCTATGCAACGATATTATTCGCGAAGAGATTCAGGACAAGCAGTCGGATAAAACGACACGCAAACTTCCTATTCCCCAAGAGATTAAAAATATCCTGGATGAGTATGTTATTGGCCAAGAAAGCGCCAAGAAAGTGTTGGCCGTGGCGGTATATAATCACTACAAACGCCTGAATTACGAAAAAGCCAAAGGTGGCGTTGAACTGAGTAAGAGCAATATTTTGATGGTTGGGCCTACCGGCACGGGAAAGACCTTGCTAGCGGAAACCCTAGCCAGAATGCTGGACGTGCCCTTTACTATCGCGGATGCGACCACTCTCACTGAAGCTGGGTATGTAGGTGAAGACGTTGAGAACATAATCCAAAAACTCTTGCAAAAGTGTGACTATGACGTCGAAAAAGCCCAAATTGGTATCGTCTATATTGATGAAATTGATAAAATTTCTCGAAAATCAGACAACCCTTCAATTACTCGCGATGTCTCCGGTGAAGGTGTTCAGCAAGCGCTACTAAAGCTCATTGAAGGCACTGTGGCATCGGTTCCTCCGCAAGGCGGGCGGAAACATCCACAGCAAGAATTTCTGCAGGTTGATACCTCTAACATTCTCTTTATCTGCGGCGGCGCCTTTGCCGGTCTAGATAAGATCATTCGAGATCGATCTGAAAAAGGCGGCATGGGCTTTAATGCCGAGGTTCGCAGTAAAGTCAGTGAAGGTAAAGTTGGTGAAACCCTACGTGGGGTAGAGCCTGAGGATTTAGTCCGCTATGGCTTGATTCCTGAATTCGTTGGCCGCTTGCCAATGATAGCGACCCTAGATGAGTTAGATTTGGATGCGCTGGTTAGGATTATCAAAGAGCCCAAAAACTCCTTAACAAAGCAGTATGCAAAGCTGTTTGAGATGGAAGACGTCGAGATTCAATTCCGCGACGATGCTTTGATTGCCATCGCTAAGAAAGCGAGAGACCGCAAGACTGGCGCTCGCGGTCTTCGATCCATCATGGAAACAGTGCTTTTAGATACGATGTACAACATCCCTTCCTTAGATAGAGTTAGTAAGGTGATTATCGACGCAGCCGTTATCGAAGGTGAGTCTGAACCGCTATTAATGTACGAGAATATAGAGCAGCAATCCAAATTAGCTGCTGACGAATGAGGCTATGGCTAGCCCTTGAAAATACTGGGCTAGCCGCAATCTTAGCTGTGAGCCCAATTCTTACCAAAGGTAATTTATGAGCACGTCTGAAGAAGTCTCGAATTCCACCGGTCTCCCATTATTGCCACTGCGAGATGTCGTGGTTTATCCACAAATAGTTCAGCCATTATTCGTCGGGCGCCCTAAGTCAATAAAAGCGCTAGAAGTAGCTATGGCAAGCGACAAGCATGTTTTGCTGGTTGCTCAAAAGAATGCCTCTGAGGATGAGCCTGGCCTTAAAGATTTGTATGAGATTGGCACCGTGGCAACTATATTGCAGCTTATCCGGCTGCCTGATGGCACAGTTAAAGTGTTGGTGGAAGGTCTTGAAAGGGCGCGCATTCGGAACGTCTCTTTTGATGGGGATCACTTCAAGGCTGATACTAGTCGCTTGGTTGCCGAAGAAATCCCCGACAAAGAATCTGCTCTGCTGATACGCTCATTACTGTCCCAGTTTGATCAATACGTTCAGCTCAGCAAAAAAATTCCACCCGAGGTAATGACCTCAATTTCCAGCATTGATGAGCCAGGCCGGCTGGTAGATACCATCGCATCCCATATGTCGCTGCAGCTGCAAGAAAAGCAAAATTTGTTAGAGCTCGGCGCACTCCAGGCCCGTATCGAGCATTTGATGGCCCTGATTGAGTCAGAAATAGATTTGTTTCAAGTTGAGAAGCGAATCCGCGGTCGCGTCAAAAAACAAATGGAAAAGAGCCAGCGTGAGTACTACCTCAACGAGCAAATGAAGGCTATCCAAAAAGAAATGGGTGAGCTCGACGATGTGCCAAACGAGGCTGAAGAATTAAAGCAGCGTATCGAAGAAGCCGGCATGCCCAAAGAAGCTAGAGATAAAGCCAATGCTGAGCTCAATAAGCTTAAGCAAATGTCGCCGATGTCATCGGAAGCCTCGGTGGTGCGAACCTACCTAGACTGGATGGTTAGCATACCTTGGAAGAAAAAGAGCAAGGTTAGACTTGATTTAGCTAAAGCCGAAGAGATTTTAGAAAGTGACCATTACGGACTAAAAGAAGTTAAAGAACGCATTCTTGAATACTTAGCGGTGCAGAAGCGAGTTAAAAAATTGAAGGGGCCCATTCTGTGCCTCGTCGGTCCTCCTGGGGTTGGTAAAACGTCATTAGGCGAGTCTATCGCGCGCGCTACTAACCGTAAATTCGTTCGTATGGCGTTAGGTGGGGTTCGCGATGAGGCTGAAATCCGAGGCCATCGCCGCACCTACATAGGGTCTTTGCCCGGTAAGCTGCTACAAAAGCTGTCAAAGGTTGGGGTTAAAAACCCGCTATTTCTATTGGATGAAATCGACAAGATGGGGATGGATAATCGAGGCGATCCTGCATCGGCTTTGCTAGAGGTGTTAGATCCCGAGCAAAACAGCAGTTTCAACGACCATTATTTGGAAGTTGACTATGATCTCAGCGAAGTCATGTTTGTGTGTACGTCTAACAGCATGAATATCCCAGATGCCTTGTTGGACCGCATGGAAGTTATTCGGATTCCCGGCTACACAGAAGATGAAAAAGTCAATATTGCAGAGCGCTACTTGGTGCCTAAGCAAATGAAAAATAACGGATTACACAAAGGGGAGCTGAAAATTGCAGAGCGCCCGATTCGTGATCTAATCCAATACTACACGCGAGAAGCTGGCGTGCGTGGGCTTGAGCGCGAAATTGCAAAAGTATGCCGCAAGGTAGTTAAAAGCAACTCAATAAAAGGTAAAGAGACAGAAATAGACTTAACCTCTGAGCTGTTAGAAAATTACTCTGGCGTGCGTAAGTTTGATTACGGCAAGGCTGAAGAAGAAAATCGTATAGGCCAGGTAAACGGTTTGGCATGGACTTCCGTAGGAGGCGAATTGCTAACTATTGAAGCAATTGCAGTTGACGGTAAGGGTAAAGTGACGAAAACCGGCTCTTTAGGTGATGTAATGCAAGAGTCTATTCAAGCTGCTTTCACGGTAGTGCGCAGCCGTGCGGCAAGTTTGGGCCTTGAATCTAATTTTCATGAAAAAATCGACACTCATATCCATGTGCCCGAGGGGGCAACCCCTAAAGACGGGCCGAGTGCCGGCGTTGGTATGTGCACAGCATTAGTGTCTGTGTTAACCAATATTCCTGTTAGAGCCGATGTAGCCATGACTGGGGAGATTACTCTCAGAGGGCAAGTGCTGCGCATAGGTGGCTTGAAAGAAAAGCTCCTTGCGGCACACAGAGGCAACATAAAAACTGTCATAATTCCAGCCGACAATGAGAGAGACTTAGCTGAAATACCTGACAACATTAAGGCCGAGCTAGAGATAGTTCCAGCCCGTTGGATAGATCAAGTACTGGAGGTGGCGCTGCAATATATGCCGACCCCAAAAGCAGTGGTGGAAAGCAAAAAAGCCGAAAAGGGAGCCGCAAGCGAAAATATCGATAAAACTAGTGATGAAAACCTCATAAATACTCATTAAACTGAAGTGTTTATGTTGACAGATCTTTCTAGCAATTGGTATAAAGGCTCGATAAAGTCTAGGTTTAGAGCCAATTTGTAGTCTCAAATTTAGGGGCACTTCAAAAGCTATTCGACTCAACATAATTCAATAACTCTTCGAGGCTTTGCGCTGAATCTTTTTGGCAAAAAGCCGACATACAAAACAGAGTTGTTTAATACCAAGAAATAAAAAAACGTCAAATTGAAAATAAGGGGATAACGTGAATAAATCAGAACTAATTGATGCAGTAGCTGCAAGTGCAGATCTTCCAAAAGCGTCCGCTGGCCGTGCCATTGATGCAATGATTGATGCGATAACTGAATCATTGAAGAAGTCCGATCCAGTAGTGCTAGTAGGCTTTGGATCATTCGTCACTAAAGACCGTGCTGCCCGCATAGGACGTAATCCTCAAACCGGTGCTCCGATTCAGATTAAAGCGGCTAAAGTACCTAGCTTTAAAGCCGGTAAAGCACTTAAGGATTCAGTTAATAGTTAAGTTGGGTTGGTGTTGTTAGACTGATAGGTCAATATTTCATCGCCCCAGTTCGGGTGAAATTTTCTTACTAACAAGCCACATAAGAGTTGAAAAATAGGGCGCATCAGTGATGCGCCTTTTTTAATTTTTGAAATCGTTAATCTAGTAAGCTGCTAAACCTTCAAAGCAGTCAATGGATAAGAAAATGCTTCAAGATATCCGAGATAATTCACAGGGCGTAATCGCGAAGGTCATTGTTGGCTTAATTATCGCTATTTTCGCATTGTTTGGTGTTGATTCGATCATTGGCGGATTTGTTGCGTCACCTTCGGTTGCCGAAGTGAATGGTGACGAAATCACCGAAGCCGAGCTGCAAGCCAATACGCAAAATTTGATTGCGTCTTTGGGAGGGAACATTGAAGCGTTGGATCAAGATTTGTTGGAGCAGATTTCCCTCAATCAGCTAATTGAAGAACTTGTCATGAAGCAGGCTGCTGAACAAGCTGAAATGACGATCTCAAGCAATCGAATTGATAGAAATATAATCGACACAGCATCGTTTCAAATAAATGGCCAGTTTGACTCGGACTTAGCCGTTCGAACAATGACAAGCCAAGGCTTTAGTGTGCCGCTTTACAGAGAAACCTTGAGCCAGCAAATGTTGATGGCACAAGTTGCGAATGCCTATGCAAGCTCGAATTTTGTGACCAACTCAGAACTTGAAAACCTGATAAAACTTACATCGCAAGCAAGGGACTTTAGATACCTATCCGTCACACTTGGTGCTCGAACTTTGGGGACTCCCATCACAGATGCCCAGATACAGGCATATTATGATGCTAATCAAGAAGAATTTAGAGAAGACGAATCGGTACTTGCCAACTATGTCATGTTGGACAAAACCGTAATTGCTGATGAAATTACAGTGGATGAGGAGACACTTCTCGCTCAGTACGAAGAGGAGCGAGGCGCTTTTGAAGGCTCTTCAGAAAAGCGTGCGTCCCACATTTTGTTTGAGGTGGGTGCTGACATGACCGAAGATCAGGCCCTGGCGGCAGCCACAGCAGCTAAGCAGCGGTTAGACGCTGGAGAAGACTTTGCAGCCTTGGCGTTGGAATTGTCTAGCGATGTTATATCTGCTGAAGACGGCGGCGATATCGGCTACACAGACGGCACAGCATTCCCAGCCGAACTTGAAGCAGCGCTCGGACTTCTAAGCCTTAATGAAGTCTCTGCAGCGGTGATTACAGAGTTTGGTGCTCACTTGGTGCTTCTCACTGAAGACAAAGAAAATGTATACCCAGCATTTGAAGAGGTTTCTGGCAGAATTGAGCGCGAGCTTAAGTCCTCTGAGGTAGAACTAATTTATTCAGAACGGTTAGCTGACCTTTCAAACTTGGCGTTTGAGACAGCTGACTTATTAGAAATTTCAGATCAATTAGGGCTGCCTATTTTACAAAGTCAAGAATTCACTCGCTTGGGGGGTAACGGTATTTTTTCAAACCCTGGAATTACCGACGCTGCATTTTCGGATGAGGTAGTAATTGACGGTAACAACAGCGAGCTGATTGAGCTTAACGACGCTCAGTCAGTGGTTTTGCGAGTAACTCAATTCAATGAATCGAGCATTTTGCCTCGCGAAGACGTAGAAGGGCAGATTTCAGTTATTCTTCGCACTCAAATGGAGAGGGAAGCTGTCCGTGACCTTGGGAATGAGGTTTTCGCAAATCTCGAAAACCAAGAAGTGCTGGCTGGCCTGCTGGCAGACAATGAATTGGAGTGGGTTGAAGCCATAGGCGTCGTTCGCACTAGCAACACTGTAAACAGACGAATTTTAGAGGAGGCTTTCACACTAGCTGACCCTGAAGATGAGCCGGTGCAAACCACGCTTATTCTAGACAATGGCACCTTTGTAGTCATGGAATTAACCCAAGTCGTTGAAGGTACGCTGGATGCATTGCCTCAAGCAGAGAGAGCGTCGCTCACATCGCGAATGATTTCTGACCTTGGAAATAGTGATTTCCAAGCCTATCTTGGTACTCTGAAGAAAAACGCCGATGTTAAATCACGGCTTGCCGACGAAGCGTTTTAATTAGAGCTGTAGCGGCTGTCTGCAGCCGCTACAGTGCCAACTTGCTAGGATTCAGCGAGATCGTTTAGCGACCCCATCGCCGTAGTATTGAATCCACCATCGACATAAAGAATCTCCCCGCTAATGCCCGATGCTAAATCAGAGCAGAGGAAGCTGGCGGCGTTTCCGACTTCATCAATAGTGACATTTCTACGCAGCGGTGTTTGTGATGCATTGTGCTCCAGCATTTTCCTAAAGCTTTTAATGCCTGATGCCGCAAGGGTTCTAATTGGCCCAGCTGAAACGGCATTCACTCTTATCCCTTCCGGCCCTAATGAGGCCGCCATGTAGCGCACGTTAGCTTCCAAGCTTGCCTTGGCTAGACCCATCACATTGTAGTTAGGAAGGCTACGCACAGCGCCTAGATAGCTCAGAGTAAGAATCGAGCCGTTGCGCCCGCGCATTAACTCTCTTCCTGCTTTGGCAAGCGCAACTAAGCTATAGGAACTTATTTCATGGGCCATCAGAAAGCCTTCTCGAGTAGAAACATCAACAAAGTTGCCATTTAGTTCATGCCCTGGCGCATAGGCTAAGCAGTGTACTATACCGTCGAGGCCGTCCCAATGCTTTGCCAAGTCGGCAAAAAGGTCGGTAATCTCTTGGTCCTTGGCAACATCACATGGGAATACGAGACTGGAGTCCCAAGTGGCGGCAAATTTTTCAACTCGCTCTTTGAGCTTTTCGTTCTGATAAGTAAATGCCAATTCGGCACCTTCACGATGCATTGCTGCAGCAATGCCAGAGGCGATTGAAAGCTTGCTTGCAACGCCAAGTATTAGAATTTTTTTACCAGCTAAATATCCCATTGAATTATCCTTTAATCGGTTGAGGCTTTGAGATTCTATAACAAAAAAGGTGGCCGGCGCCTATTTGATTCCGTGCATAAAGTGCCGAAGGACAGGGACGAAAAGCAAAGCGATAAGGCCGGCGCCGATGCTGTAGATGCCGGCAGTTTGGTAAACTTCCATATAGCTCGCCAGCGCAGCGGCGGGGTCAGTAACCTCCCCCTGAACGGTATCCGAGCCCGTCATGGCGGCAATAGTGCCTGAGACATAGTTGCCTGCGGCCATGGCTAAAAACCAACAACCCATCATCATGCCTACCACGCTAGGTACTGACAGTTTGGTTGTCATGGACAAACCCACTGGCGAGATACACAGTTCGCCAGTGGTATGAAAGAAATACAAAAGTATTAGCCAGATTAGGGCGACCTGGGTAGGGTCCGGCGCAATTGACGAACCATAAACCAGCACTAAAAAGCCGAAGCCCAATAAAATGAGCGAAATCGCAAATTTGGTTGGAGCAGCAAGCTCTAGGCCATTTCTCGCGAGGCTTGTCCACAGCCAACCAAACAGCGGCGCAAGGGTAATGATAAAAAATGCATTTACCGATTGAAAAACCGACGCGTTCACCTCGTAACCGAAGATAAAGCGATCAACGTTTCTGTCTGCCATTAAATTTAATGAGCTTCCAGTTTGTTCAAACAACGACCAGAAAATTATTTGGTAGCTCATCAAAAACAAGCAAACCAACATGCGATTTCTATCTATCGGTTCGCATTTAATGAAGGCATAACTGATGCAGGTAAGGGTCATCACCACCAAAGAAACGCCAACCAAGCCACCGACAACAGTGCGGTATTGCATCAACTGCCAACACACGAGGACACCGACAAAGGTGAGAAGATAAATGAGGGTTTCTCGACTAAGGCCCAACAGTAAAGGCTGCTTAAGTAGTTCTGGGTTTTTTGGTTTTCCCGCCTCGCCAAACAGGTGATGACCTCGCAGAAAGACTAGTAGCCCAGCCAACATGCCTATGCCCGCGGCACCAAAGCCCCAGCTAAAGCCACCGTACTGCAGCAGAAAGCCACAGACGATAGCACCCAAGAAAGAGCCGGTATTGATCCCCATATAGAACAGCGAAAAGGCCCCATCTCGACGAGGATCGTGGCGTTCATACATGGAGCCAACTAGGGTCGAAATGTTGGCTTTGAGAAATCCGACGCCCATAATAATCAAGGCAAGAGACAGATAAAAAACCTGCAGGTAAAAGGCGTCCCGTTGCACAGTTACGGTTTCACCGACAATGACCTCGACTGCTTGGCTGCCTTCAATGGCCATGCCTAAGTGTCCGGCAACTAAAAGCATAGCCCCAAGAACCACAGCCTTGACTGGCCCTAAATAACGATCAGCGACAATCCCGCCAATGACAGGTGTAATATAAACTAACGATATATAGGCAGCATAAATGCCAGCAGCGGCTTCATCAGAAAATAGGAAGTGTTGGGTTAGATAGAAAATGAGCAGCGCGCGCATGCCGTAATAGCTGAAACGCTCCCACATCTCAGTGAGGAAACAGATAACCAGACCTTTTGGGTGCCCAAGAAACTCTGCAGTTTGGCTGGGTTTAAGCGCCAAGTCCGACATAGTTAGTAGACACCAGTGTCTGGAGGCGTGACCCGAATTTCTTGCCCAGGATAGATTAGTTCAGTTTTGCTCAGGCCATTCCATTTAAGCAGATCGCTGGCACTGCGAGCAAAACGTCGAGCTATTCTGTTTATCGTGTCACCTCGGTTGACTTGGTAGTAGCCGGTGTCCAGCTTGGCGACTTTTGGCTCTTCTGCTACTAAATCGAGATCATCTTGAGCCAAACTAAGGTCCAGAATCTGGCCGGGGCGGAGGGTAGCGTTGATTGCGAAATCATTCCATTTGGCTATTTCTGCGGAACGCAGATCGAATTTACGAGCAATGCTCCACAGATTGTCACCGCTTCGAACGGTATATCGTGTCGGCGCCTGGGGGGTGGCTTGAGCAGCAGGTAAATTCACCGAATTATAGCTAGCGAGGTCGCCAATAGAGTCAATGCTACGTGGAATTAGCAATGAGTCTCCAACAATTATGCGTGAAGAATTTAGATCGTTGATATACATGAGTACATCGGCGCGGGTGCCAAGTTTACTCGCAATTCCAGATAAGGTGTCGCCGCTTTTGATTTGATAGCGATCCCAGGTGAGTAGCTTGGCAGGATCTAGTGTAGCAATTTTTTGTCGGAAGCCCTGAGCTTTTGCTGGCGGCACCATGAGCACGTGAGGCCCGTCGGGGTGAGTCGCCCATTGTAAATAGCCTGGGTTTAGGTTTCTCAAGTCGTCGTAGTCAATGCCTAGCAGACCTGCTGCTTGGGCTAAATCGATTTGCCCCGGAAGCTCGATGGCTTCCAAGCCAGGTTTGTTTGCAATAGCAGGGAGTTCAATCCCATGGTTATCGATATCATTAACTATCGCTGCAAAAGCCAAAAGCTTAGGCACAAGTGACTGGGTTTCCAAAGCAACTGGTAAGCTCCAAAAATCGAGATCTTCATAGGATTGGTCACCGCGTCGCATTGCTCGGCGCATATTGCCGCCACCGGTATTGTAAGCGCCAATAGCCACAAGCCAGTTGTTGCCGAAATTACCATACAGAGTTTCTAAGTAATCTAGCGCCGCACTGGTTGAAATCAGAGGGTCTCTCCGGCCATCAAACCACCAGTCTTGCTGAACCCCGTAGCTTGTTGCTGTAGGGCTAATCATTTGCCACAAGCCTACGGCGTGATTGGGGGAATAGGCGTTAGGATTATAGGTGCTTTCAACAATCGGTAGTAACGCAAGCTCAAGCGGCAGGCCGCGCCTCTCGATTTCTTCGACTATGGCGAACAGAAAAGGGCTTGCTCGCAAAGCAACAAGATCAAATAGCCTTTGGTTGTCGCTATGCTGATTGATCAACTCCTGTACGCCCGGGTGAGAGTATTCTGCCTGCAATTGAAAACCATCACGGATGCGATGCCACAAATCTGAATGCTCTTGTAAAGAAGCGTCAGCAGTTGCCACTTCGTCCGCAGCTCTAGGGTTGTTTTTGATGCGTGTTTTTTGAGGCGCTGGCTGCGCGATTGAGGGTGGTTGCGGGTTGGTTGTCTCTCGGCTATCTACAGGAACTGCTTCTTGAGTTTGGCAGGCGGCAAGAAAGCTAATGCTGCAGCTAAATAAAATTGACTTAATGATGGTGTGACGGCTATTGATAGTTTTTTTAATAGGTAAAGTTGCCATTAGAAGTTGTCTTTCCAGCGCCTTAGCTGCGTAAATGTTTCTAGTTCGCCAGCCTGGGTGGTATTCGTCTTTAGCGCAACATTTTGTTGCACACTTTGCAGGTTACACCGCAAAAAAGGATTGGTTGCTAACTCCAGCCCGATGGAACTGGGAAGGGTGGGTTGGTCGGCCTGCCGTTTAGCTTGCTCAGCTGTCACTCGAGCATTTAATTGCGCATTGTTAGGGTCAGCTGCCACAGCAAATTTGAGATTCGCAAGAGTGTATTCATGGGCGCAGTACAGCGCTGTCTCTTGATCGAGTTGGGTTAGCTTGGCCAATGACTGCTGCATCATCTGTGGAGTGCCCTCGAACAATCTGCCACAACCGGCGGCAAACAACGTGTCGCCACAAAAGACGATAGGGTGACCGTTATTGCTGCTGTAATAAGCTATGTGATCCAAGGTATGGCCAGGAACTTCAATAACCGAAAAAGCAGTATCAAAGACAGAAATTGAATCACCTTCTAACACGTAATTGCTGATGCCTTTGATACCTGAAGACTCAGGCCCGGTGACTCGAGGAGAATAACGCTCAATGAGCCTCGCTAGTCCGCCTACATGGTCAGCGTGATGATGGGTCACAAGTATTTCTGTTAACTGCAGGCCGTGCCGAGATAGATACTCTTCAACCGGAGCTGCCTCCCCAGGATCTACGACACATGCAGACTTCTCTGCAGGGTTGGCGAAAAGCCAAATATAGTTGTCATCGAATGCAGGTATGGGATGGATATGGCTTATCATGTTGAGGCTTGCTGGCAAAAAGCCCATGATAGCCGGAATCCCCTAATTTACAAGCTGGCCAAATCGCAAGATGAGCTAGCCAGTAGAGCAATTGGCGATGTGACAGCGGCAAGGGTAGAATGCAGCGCAACCATTAATGCAATTTGGCGACCTAGCGCCACGGGTGTTTAGATGACATTGCTTTCCAAGCGAGAAACACGACGCCGATTACTGCAGGGCATCGCAGACTCATCTGGCGTTGCCCTGCAGCTCGCGCAGTGGTTTGAATCACCGCTAGGCGGGAAGGTATTAGCGGCGGAAAAAGCATCAGTTGGCTCCATCATTGAAAGAATGTTTGGTTACCACATTCTTCAGGTTGGGGGTAGTGAGGACCATCTGCTACTCGAACAAAGCCCTATTAGCCATAAAATAGTATTCTCAGCCGCATACCGCTCTGGCGGCAATAAGCCGGTAGCAGACAATGAGCAACTGCCGTTGGCCAGCGACACTATAGACGCGGTAATAATCCATCATGGTTTGGATTTTGCGGCGGACAGCCATTCGTTGCTTCGCGAAGCGACTAGGGTGCTGCGTCCCGGTGGTCAAATGCTTATAATAGGTTTTAACCCCTTCAGTCAGTGGGGCGTAGCTCGGTTTCTGAGGCGCAAACTGGAAGTACCATGGAGCGGCAGATTTATTGCAAAACGGCGCCTTTTAGATTGGTTGCATTTGTTAGATCTACATGTAGAAGCTGAAGCGTCTGGAGTCTACTTCCCACCAATTAAAGTTGCTGCGCTGCTGGAACGAAGCCATCGCTTAGAGGCGCTAGGCAGTAAAATCTGCAGCCCCTTTGGCGGTATTTATTATATCTCCTGTAAAAAGCAAGTGGCTGGTATAACCCCCATTGTACCGAAGTGGAAACCTCTGAGAGCAAGACCTGGATTGAGCCCGATTGCGGAAAACTTCCGCTCAAAATTGCATTGACATGGTATTCTTTGTGGTTTGTATAAAGAGGCAAATTGATTGAGTTCTCAAGTTGAAATGTTTACTGACGGCGCTTGCCGAGGTAATCCTGGAATTGGCGGTTGGGGTGTTCTGCTTCGGTCCCGGGATTCGGAAAAAACGTTGCATGGTGGTGAGGCCCATACCACCAACAATCGAATGGAGCTTACAGCCGTCATAAAGGGACTAGAGGCCCTTAGTAAGTCATGTGAAATTACAGTCACCAGTGACTCAAAGTATGTCCTGTCAGGTATTACAGAGTGGATAGAGAATTGGAAAAAAAGAGGTTGGAAAACGGCGGGGAAAAAGCCAGTTCAAAATGTTGATCTTTGGCAGCAGCTAGATCTTTTAACTCAGTCACATACTATACAATGGAAATGGGTAAAGGGGCATAGCGGCCATAGAGAGAACGAAATCGCGGACGAACTTGCAAACTTAGGTATTGATGAGCAAAGTTAACGTTGATAGGGCTCGAGAGAGAATAGAAAAAATGGCAGCTCAATAGCAATGAATTCACACTAAAATTGAATAGAAATTAATGCGACAAATAGTATTAGATACTGAAACTACGGGTTTAGATCCAAAACATGGTCACAGGGTTATTGAGATCGGCTGTGTGGAAATTAACAACCGGCGCTTGACTGGGAATCATTATCACAAATACCTAAACCCACAGCGTGAGATCGACGAAGCCGCGATTGAAGTTCACGGTTTGACGCGACACTTTCTAAACGATAAACCACTGTTTTTAGAGATTGAAAAGGAGTTTCTTGACTTCATCGCTGGCGCTGAACTAGTCATACACAATGCGCCGTTTGACGTGGGCTTTCTAAATAGTGAACTGTCTATTGTTAAGTCCAGTGTGAAAAAAGTGAATGATGTCTGCGGCATTTTAGACACGCTTGCGTTGGCAAGAAAAAAGCACCCAGGGCAGCGAAATAGCTTAGATGCCTTATGCAAACGATACGGCATTGACAATAGTAAGCGTCAACTGCACGGCGCTTTACTAGATGCTGAGATTCTTGCAGATGTTTATCTGATTATGACTAGCGGCCAGTCTAGTTTTTTCACGGCCAAGGAAGATGACGAAGAAACGGTGAACGCGGTGGATGTAAAACGAGTGTTTGATCCCGCTAGAACACCATTGAAAGTACTGTCAGCAAGTGCCGAAGAAGAAACGGCCCATCAGAGTCGGTTGGCTGAAATAGATAAAAAGAGTGATGGCTCGTGTGTTTGGCTACAGTTAGAGGCAAAAAAATGATCTATCACACTTGGTTCGGTTTAGCTCAGGGCGGTAATTCAATATGACTCTACCGGTGATGTTTCCTCTAGAAAGCCAGTTAGCTGAAACAGATACGTTGGTAGTGTTTTTTGAAAATAAGATTTTGGTTCAATCTGAAACCTTTCTTTGGACTGCCGCCGCTGTGGCGACTCTGTCAGCATCAACCAACAGCATCATCTATATCGACACGCTGCTCAATAAGCGCTACTACCTAATGAGGGTTTCCCAGAACCCTTTAGATAAAATTGAAGGCGAACTCAGGTCATTGCGATCACTGCTATTTTCAAATGATGAGCTCGCCTTTTCAATCGCCGGTAAGGCGGCGCAGCTAGAGGACTGGTATAAGACTCATCGTTATTGTGGTTCTTGCGGCGCCCCCAATGAAGATCATATTGCCCAAAGAGCAGTGTGCTGCACGGCATGCCAAAATCACTATTTCCCCCGCATTAACCCTTGTGCAATCATGTTGGTGGTAAATGGCGATAAAATCCTTCTCGCCCGCAGTTCTCGCTTCAAGAGCAACTTTTTTAGCTGTTTAGCAGGATTTATTGAAGTAGGCGAAACCGCTGAAGAGACCGTGTGCAGAGAGGTTAAAGAAGAGGTTGGGATCGATGTGGAAAATATCCGCTACCTAAAAAGTCAATCTTGGCCTTTTCCATCTCAGCTTATGCTTGCCTTCATAGCGGACTATAAGTCTGGTGCGATCGTACCTGATCTCGAAGAGATAGCAGAAGCAAATTGGTACCATGTCAACGATTTGCCGGCTGTACCCTCAGCGGCTATCAGTGTCGCTGGCGAGTTAATACAGCACTATGTAAATCAAGTTAATGGTGTTGGCTAAAGTTTTGTAATTATTTGAGTTTTCTATCTAGGAGATTTTTTTGGAATTTTTGATTGAGTACGGCATGTTTCTAGCGAAGTGCGCGACGATCGTTGTGGCAATTGTGTTTGTAGTTGGCATGATTGCGTCTACTAGCGGAAAAGGTAAGAGGGTCGGCAAAAAGGGCCGACTTAAAGTAACTCAAATTAACGACCATTTAGAGGACTTGCGAGATATTTTGAGAGAGTCCGTGCTCGATGCTGGCGAATTGAAGTCGTTAGAAAAAGTAGAGAAAAAAATATTCAAAGAAGAAGCTAAAGCAAAAAAAGCCAGCCGAAAGAAGCTAGAAAAATCTAAAGCGGCCGATGACGTAGATCCCAGTATCAATGAAGAAACTCGGAAGCGGGTATTTGTTATCAATTTCAAGGGCAATATGGCAGCCGATGCAGTTGAATCTCTGCGAGAAGAGATAACTGCCATTCTCTCTCTTGCCAGCATAAGCGACGAAGTAATCTTGCGTTTAGAAAGCCCAGGTGGGATGGTTCATGCGTATGGTTTGGCTTCTTCTCAGCTGCTGCGAATCAAGAGCAAAAAAATTCATCTGACTATCTGTGTCGATAGGGTTGCAGCCAGCGGTGGCTATATGATGGGTTGCCTAGCTGATCGATTGGTAGCAGCACCGTTTGCTATAATAGGCTCCATTGGGGTATTGGTTCAGCTGCCAAATTTTCATCGGGTATTGAAAAAGAACGATGTTGATTACGAAATAATTAGCGCAGGTGAGTTTAAACGTACTCTTTCTACGTTTGGCGAAATTACTCAAAAGGGTAAAGATAAAGTGCAAGAAGATGTGGAAAATATCCACGAAATTTTCAAAAAGTGGGTGAAAGAACACCGCCCCAGTGTGGATATCGACAAAGTTGCCACGGGAGAGACTTGGGTAGGCACGCAAGCCAAAGAACGTTACATGGTTGATGAGATAAAAACTAGCGACGAGTGCATTATCTTAGCGTGCGACAATGCTGATGTGTTCGAGGTGGAATTCGAGCTTAAGCAATCTATTCAAGACAAGTTGGGCTCTGCATTTGAGGGCGCAGCGGATAAGGTCTTTTTACGCTGGTTCGAGAAGTCTTCCAACAATCACTACCAATAACTTACATAAGGACGCCAGTCGTGACGAGTTTTAAAGCATTTGAGGTAACTGAAGTAGCCGAGAAAACCTATAAGGGTAGTGTTGTTGACAAGCAGATAGAGCAGCTACCAGCCGGGGAAGTTCTGATCGAGGTTAGCTATTCTTCTCTCAACTATAAAGACGCACTTTCTGCCAGCGGCAACAAAGGAGTAACCAGAAGCTATCCGCACACACCGGGTATTGATGCAGCAGGGGTTGTGCGTGCATCAGAGTCTGACGCCTTTCTAATTGGCGAGGAGGTCATAGTTATTGGCTATGACCTCGGCATGAATACCGCGGGCGGGTTTGGGCAAATGATTCGTGTCCCCACACAGTGGGTGATCGCTAAACCCCAAGGTTTGAGCGCCAAAGAAAGCATGATTATTGGCACTGCCGGCTTTACTGCTGCACTGTGCGTCGAGAAACTACTGCTAAATGGTCTCCAGCCGGAGCAAGGCCCCGTGCTGGTTACCGGCGCTACAGGCGGAGTTGGTATTTTCGCAGTCGCCTTGCTTAAGCAACTTGGGTTTCATGTTACTGCGAGCACAGGCAAGACAGCAGCCCACGATTTTCTGACTAGATTGGGAGCCTCTGAAATAATCGATAGAAATGAGCTGAGCGAGGAGTCGACTAAACCAATGCTTCGGGAGCAATGGGCTGGTGCAGTTGACGTTGTGGGCGGAGCAACTCTGTTCAATGTGGTTAAAGGCCTAAAATACGGCGGCAGTGTGGCAGCTTGTGGCTTAGTTCAGTCTCCTATTTTTCAAGCCTCAGTGCTGCCTTTTATTCTTCGCGGCGTAAATCTGCTTGGGGTTGACTCTGTAGTTTTACCGCTTGCAACCAAAGTTGCCGTATGGGAAAAATTAGCCACAATCTGGAAGCTCAGCTGCCTAGAGGAAATTTGCACCGAGATAGATTTTAACGGGCTGGATTCTGCGCTGCAAACTGTCCTTAAGGGCGGCGCTACCGGGCGGTTTGTTCTGGACCTTAAGGCGTAGATTAGTCTCTGCGCAATTTTGGATTGCTGGCTATAGGCGTAGGGCAGTACATCACTACGATATACGAAGACACCAAGAAGGTAATGATTGCAGCAGCCTGAATCACAAGTGATACAGGTTCTCCAATCATGCCTGAACTGGCGGCGACAAATGCAATAAGAAGTGAAAATTCACTGATTTGCCCTAACCGTAGACCTGCATCCCAAGCCAGTCTATTGCGCTCGCTGAATCGGTGTAACAAAAACCTAAACACTATTGGTTTCACAATAAGAGCTACTAGAGCGAGAACTATAGCTGGTGCTGCGATTACTTCGATAAGTGCGATGTTGAAACGAGCACCCAGCGAAAAGAAAAACAGAATAAGGAAAAAGTCCCTCAGCGGTTTCAAGTTTTCAGCGATGTATTGAGAAATCGGGTTGGTGGCAAGTGACACCCCGGCAATAAAAGCACCAATCTCTGCAGACAAGCCGAATGCAACAGCTAATTCCGCGACTCCTAAGCACCAGCCAATCGCCAGCAAGAAAATATATTCTCTGAAATGGTCAAACCGGGCTATCAAGGGTATCAGCGCGAAGCGCGTCGCTAAATAAGCGAATACCACAAGCCCTGGGAAAGCGATTAACATTTGTAGCGCGGTAGACTGTTCTACATCGCCAGAATCTAGAAAAACCAGAATAAATATAGCGATGAAATCCTGCATTAATAGGATGCCAACCATTAACTCTCCCATATGCTTTTGATGCAGCACTGTTGTTGGCAAAAGTTTTATACCAATGATCGTGCTGGAAAAAATCATACTGAATCCAATCACGAGGCTTTCTAATAATGAAAACCCAAACAGTAGGCCCGTACCGAAACCAAAGCACACGAAGACGATCGAACTGGCTAATGTCACCAGAAAAGTTTTACGAAGAGTGGTAACAAGTTTTTTAGGCTGCATATCCAGCCCTAGCAGGAAAAGCAAAAAGATAATACCAAACTCGGCAATATCAGACAGCAATGAAGCATCGTCAATAAGCTGAAGACCGAATGGTCCTATCACCATGCCTAGGAAGATATAAGCGACTAACAATGGCTGCTTCAAGCTAAGAGCAATCGTAGAAAATACTGCGGCTCCGCTGAAAATCAGAAAGAACGGAAAGAGTAAGGAATCATGCTCCACGGCAGCACCAAAATGGCTGTGATTGAAAAAACACTATAGCTAGCTAGCGGCGTCTGAACAAGGGTTCTTGCTTGACCATAGTCGCCTGGTAGCTTTCTTGGAAATCAGCAAATGCACTTAGGCAAGATTCTGTGTCCTGATCGTGGCGCAGGGCAAAGCTAGTAAAGCCACACTGTTGCATATAGAACAGCTGGTCTCGAAGCACGTCGCCGAAGGCGCGTATCTCACCCGCATAGCCGTATTCTTGCCGCAGTTGCCTCGCATTGGAGTAGGCGCGGCCGTCAGTAAACACTGGAAAGTGCAGGGCGACTAATGGGAAGTTAAAAAGCTGGGTTTTTATCGACTCTACAAGTTCGTCACTGGCTAGCCAAATACCTACAGCACCCGGCTGAGACTCTAACTCTTCGTGATACAGTTGCCAAAAAGGCAGGGGAACAATGATGTTTTTCCCACGCAGTGCCATCAGTACTTCAGGGCCAGTTGCCTCTTTAATGAGAGTCCAAGTATCTTGAACAATAGCACCATCTTTAATCAGGCTTGGCATAGACGCGCTCCTTAAATGGGTCAATTCCAATTCGGTTGTAGGTGTCGATAAACTGCTCATTGGCCTGTTTGTGTTCTTTATAAATGTCGACGATTTTCCGAACAATGGCCGGTATTTCTTCTTGGGCAAAAGAGGGCCCAATGATTTTGCCCAGCGCCGCATCATTTTTTGATGAGCCTCCAAGAGACACCTGATAGAACTCTTCGCCTTTTTTGTCGACACCTAAGATGCCAATGTTGCCAACGTGGTGGTGACCGCAGGCATTCATGCAGCCAGAGATATTAATATTTAACGAGCCTATGGACTGTTGCTCCCCCACGTCGTGAAACATGCGCTGAATTGATTCGGCGATAGGAATCGACTTGGCATTAGCCAAGGCGCAAAAGTCTCCGCCGGGGCAGCAAATGATATCTGACAGAAGCCCAAGATTTGCTGCTGCCAAGGAATTTGATTTCAGCTCTGTCCACAGAAAGGGTAAATCAGATTGTTTAACATCAGCCAGAACCACGTTTTGCTCATGGGTAACTCTCACTTCACCAAAGCTGTATTTGTCAGCAAGGTCAGCAAGTTTTTCTAATTGGGCATCGGTTACATCGCCAGGTGCGACGCCGGTCTCTTTTAGGCATACGGTGACAATGGCATAGCCAGGCTTTTTGTGTGGATTTACATTTTGCTGATGCCAGCTAGCAAATAGTGCATTGCGTTTTAGTTCTGCAACGAGTGCTTCTGGATTGTCGGCAAGCTGTTTGTAGTCAGGGTCAGCAAAAAAGCCAGCGCAGCGCTCAATTTCAGCGTCAGTTAACTTCATTTCGGGCGACTCAATTACCTGCCATTCTTTGAGCAATTTTTCTTTAAAGGGCTCGACACCCGTTTCACGCACTAGAATTTTTATGCGAGCTTTGTACTTGTTATCTCTTCTGCCTTCTCGGTTATAGACCCGCAGAATCGATTCGAGCGCTATCAGTAGATCCTCTTTGTGGACAAACGAGAACACTTCTTGGCCAATAACAGGAGTTCTGCCTAAACCTCCGCCGGCTAGGATACGAAAGCCAAGCTGGCCTTGGTCGTTTTTGGTTATATAGATGCCAATGTCATGCACCTGAGTTGCCGCCTGATCAACTTTGGTACCGCAAACTGCAATTTTAAATTTGCGCGGCAGGTAGGCAAATTCAGGGTGGAAGGTTGACCACTGGCGAATAATTTCGCAGTAAGCGCGGCTGTCTGCAATTTCATCTCGGGCGACACCGGCGAACTGATCGGTTGTGGTGTTGCGGATGCAGTTGCCGCTAGTCTGAATGGCGTGCATCTCAACCTCGCCAAGATGCTCCAAAATATCGGGGGAATCTGCGAGCTCCGGCCAGTTAATTTGAATATTTTGTCGGGTGGTGAAATGAGCGTAGCCTTTGTCAAAATGCCGCGTAATAAAAGCAATCTTGCGCAGCTGTTTTGCTGACATCATGCCGTAGGGTACCGCGATGCGTAACATCGGCGCCAAACGCTGAACATAGAGTCCATTTTGTAAGCGTAAAGGTAAAAACTCTGTCTCGGACAGTTTGCCGTCCAAATAACGCGCAGTTTGATCGCGGTACTGAGCGATTCTGTCACTTAGCATTTGATGATCGTAGTTATCATACTGATACATATTTATGTCTCACAAAATTCGATTGGCAGTGTTTTTACACTTAGCTTATTCTAAATTCGGGCCTAGCAATTTCATAAGGCCCTCTGGCGCTTCATTCTTTCGCTTGGCCAAGTCTTCAACTTGAGCGGCGCTAATTTTTCCAACAGGAAAATACTTAGCCTGAGGGTGAGAGAAATAAAACCCACTAACACTTGCTGCAGGGGTCATTGCATAGCTTTCGGTTAATTTAATGCCGATGGCGTTCTCTGCGTCCAGCAAGCTAAACAGTTGTCCTTTTTCTGAATGATCTGGGCATGCAGGGTAGCCTGGTGCAGGACGTATTCCTTGATATTTTTCTTCAATTAATTCTTGCTTTGCCAAGCTTTCTTCAGCCGCGTAACCCCAATATTCGTTGCGTACTTTTAGATGCATTTGTTCGGCAAAGGCCTCAGCCAATCTGTCAGCTAATGCCTTGACCATAATAGAGGCATAATCATTATTTTCTTTTTCATAGCGCTTAGAAAGTGTGTCCGCACCGATTCCAGTGGTTACCGCAAAGCCACCGAAATAGTCTTGTACTGTCTCTTTTGGCGCAATGTAGTCGGCTAAACATAAATGCGATAGAGCTTCATCTTTGGGCATTTGCTGACGGAGAAAATGCAGCTTGCCAAGTGACTCTGTCGAGTCCTCGGTCTTAAATAATTCAACATCATTGTCGTCGCATTTCTGCGCCGGCCAAAACCCAATCACCGCTTTGGCAGTAAGTAGCTTGTTATTGATGATGTCATCTAACATTGCCTGTGCATCGGCCCATAGATCGCGAGCGGCTTCACCTACTGTGTCATCGCTCAGAATCGCGGGGTATTTACCGGCTAAACTCCATGTAATAAAAAACGGAGTCCAGTCGATGTAGTCCCGCAAGGTCTCTAATGGGTAGTCATCAAACACCCGGGTGCCAATAAACTGGGGCTTAGTGGGTTTGTAATGATCCCAGTCAAGCTGCAGCGAGTTCCTGTTCGCCGCTCGGTAATCGACGAGCGTACGTTTGTTAGAACGGTTAGCGGTCCGGATTCGAATATCGATATATTCTTGTTTGATTGCTGCGCAGTAATCAGGCTTGGTTTCCTTGTTTAAGAGGGTGCTGACCACAGAGACGCTGCGAGATGCATCTGGAACATACACAGTTGCATCGTTTAGATAATTTTCTTCAATCTTCACCGCGGTATGAGCTTTAGAGGTAGTAGCACCGCCGATCAACAGTGGAACGTTAAAACCTAGGCGCTGCATCTCACTGGCTACGTGAACCATTTCATCGAGGGACGGTGTAATCAGGCCACTTAGACCAATAATGTCGACGTTTTCCGCGCGCGCTGTGGTGAGTATTTTCTCTGCCGAGACCATAACCCCTAGATCAATTACATCGTAATTGTTGCAGCCAAGAACGACGCCCACGATGTTCTTACCGATGTCATGAACGTCGCCTTTAACTGTCGCGAGCAAAATTTTGCCTTTGCTCGACATGTCTGTGCTGCTTTTATCGGCCTCAATAAATGGCAGCAAATACGCAACCGCTTGTTTCATCACCCGAGCACTTTTGACAACTTGGGGCAAAAACATTTTGCCGGCACCGAATAAGTCGCCGACTTCATCCATGCCGCGCATTAAAGGACCTTCAATTACTTTGATGGGCCTTGAGGCGTTTTGACGCGCGAGTTCGGTGTCCTCTTCAATGAATTTGGTGATGCCTTTTACTAAGGCATAGCTAAGTCGGTCCTCCACGCTGCGTTCGCGCCATGTCAGGTCTTCGGTGACTTGAATGCCTGCTGTCCCGCTATAGGCCTGTGCCATGGCCATTAGTTTGTCAGTTCCCTGGGGATCAGTGTTGAGAACTACGGCTTCTACAACCGCTTTCAGATCGGCGGGGATGCCATCATAGACAGCAAGTTGGCCCGCATTGACGATGCCCATGGACAAGCCGGCTTTGATGGCGTGGAACAAAAACACAGAGTGGATTGCTTCTCTGACTAAATTGTTACCCCTGAATGAAAACGATACATTGCTGATCCCGCCAGATATCAAGGCTCCAGGTAGGTTGGATTTAATAAACCGGCAGCTTTCAATAAAATCAACGGCATAGTTGTTGTGTTCCTCTATGCCAGTGGCGATCGCAAATACATTGGGGTCGAAAATAATGTCGCAGGGATCAAAGTTGAGTTCTTTGATCAATAGTTCATAGCTGCGTTGGCAGATCGAATTTTTGCGCTGAAGAGTGTCAGCCTGGCCCTGCTCGTCAAATGCCATGATGACGACGGCGGCGCCATAGCGTTGGCATAGCTTTGCCTTCGCCAAAAACTCTTCTTCACCTTCTTTTAAGCTGATCGAGTTAACGACAGCTTTGCCTTGCACGCACTTCAGCCCGGTCTCTATAATCTCCCACTTAGACGAGTCGATCATCAAGGGCACACGGCTGATTTCTGGCTCAACAGCGATTAATTTGAGAAATTTCTCCATGGCCGCTTCCGAGTCGAGCATCCCTTCATCCATGTTGATGTCGATGATCTGGGCGCCGGCTGCAACCTGCTGACGGGCGACTTCTAGCGCATCTTCATAGTTTTCTGCTCGGATTAAGTCGGCAAACTTTGCAGACCCGGTAATATTGGTTCTCTCGCCCACATTGACGAATAGTGAATCGCTGTTGATGTTAAACGCTTCAAGTCCGCCTAAACGGCAAGCGGGCGCTAAAGTAGGGCGCTTTCTTGGGGGGTATTTACTTACGGTTTCCGCAATTTTGGCTATATGCTCAGGCGTAGTGCCGCAGCAGCCACCAATAATATTAACAAACCCTCGTTTGGCAAAATCGCCGACTATTTCTGCCATTTCCTCAGCGGACTGGTCGTACTCACCAAATTCGTTGGGGAGGCCTGCATTGGGATGAGTGGAGACGTAGCTGGCAACAATGTTGGATGTCTCTTCGATATGAGGTCTTAGCTGCTCAGCGCCGAGAGCGCAGTTAAAACCAATCGATAGCGGCTTAGCGTGGGCAATTGAATTACAAAAAGCGGCTACTGTTTGACCGGATAGGGTGCGACCGCTGCCATCGGTGATGGTGCCCGAAATCATCAGCGGTATCTCTTCACCTAGTTCTTCCATGCATTGCTGAACTGCAAAAATAGCAGCTTTAGCGTTTAAGGTATCAAACGCTGTCTCAATCAAGAGGATATCAGCACCGCCTTCGATCAAGCCCTTAGCCGAACTTGTGTAATCAGCGACTAATTCATCGAAACTGATGTTTCTGAAGCCAGGGTCATTAACATCCGGCGACATTGATGCGGTCTTGCTAGTTGGGCCTAGTACTCCCGCGACAAACCTTGGTTTGTCAGGGGTCTGCGCAAACACTTCGTCACACGCCGCGCGCGCCAAAGCCGCTGCCTTAACATTGAGCTCATAGGCTAAATCTTCTAAACCATAGTCGGCTTGAGAGCTTCGAGTGCTGTTAAAGGTATTGGTTTCAAGAATATCAGCGCCAGCCTGAAGATACGCCAAATGGATGCTCTTAATGGCTTCGGGCTGAGTTATTGTGAGCAAATCGTTATTGCCGCTTATTTCACGAGCATAGTCTTTAAAGCGCTCGCCGCGGAAATCTGCGTCGGTAAATTTTTTCGACTGAATCATTGTGCCCATTGCACCATCTAGAATCAGAATTCGATCTTGGAGGGCTTGGTGGAGCAATTTTGAAGAAGAAGCAAATGACATTCTGTGAACCTGTAATCTTAAGTGGCAAAAAAACGCGCAATTCTAGCAAATAGAGACAGTGAAAGCAGTCCTGTAACTAAGAGATTTAGGCTTTTAATAATAACCTAGTAAAGCACTCAGGTATTTAAAAAGTTGCTGTCATGCAGTATCATTGCGTGATTGAAACCCATTCTTGAGGATCGTCCATGGTTAGCATTACTGAAACCGCACAAGAGTACCTTGCCGAGTTGCTTAAAAAGCAAGACTGCGTAGGGATAGCTGTCCGCGTATTTGTGTTAGATGCAGGTACGCCTCGAGCTGAAACCTGTATTTCCTTCTGTCGCCCCGGCGAAGAAAAAGACGACGATGATGTTCAAGCATACCCAGTTCTTAAGGCATATATCGACAAGCCCAGCATCCCGTTTTTAGAAGAAGCTGTGGTGGACTATGCCAAGGATGCCATGGGCGGGCAGTTAACGATTAAGGCGCCAAACTCAAGGTTGCCAAAAATCTCTGATGAGAGCTCCATCGCTGATAAAGTAAATTATGTGCTTTATAACGAGGTTAACCCCGGCTTAGCGGCCCATGGCGGAAACGTAACCTTAGAAGAAATCTACGAGGAAAATATCGCTATCTTGCGTTTTGGCGGTGGCTGCCAAGGTTGCGGAATGGTTGATGTGACTCTTAAAGACGGTGTGGAAAAGACCTTGCTTGAGCAAGTACCTCAATTAACAGCAGTGCGAGATGTGACAGACCACACGGTCACCGAAAATGCTTATTATTGAGCAGTACACAGACTATACGTGAGCCCCTTGCGGGCTCGAGTTATGCAGGGTAGCGGGTTTTGAGCTCTCGATAGAGAGTGTCTTTAAAGTCTGCTATGGCTGGATCAAGACTGGCTAACACCTCAACCAAATGCTCATTGTCTTCGCGCCCAGCCCAGTGTTTTAGATAACTGCCTTCTTTGTATCCGTGATCTTGGCGGAACATGTTTAGCACGTTTTTGCCAACATACTGGGCAAAGAGGCTGTTCCAATCGAGCTGGCAGTCGGCAATTATTGATGCGAAGAGGGCGACTTCAACGCGACGGGCTGCCGACAGACCAATAAGCAGCTCAATCTCTTCCAATAAGTCTAAGTCGCTCAGACGATAGGTTTTGCCATCGAAGTGCAAAGTCCCTTCGGCAGTCGCCAATTCGTTTAATAATTGGGTCACTGCTGCCGTCTCGTCGGCATTGTTTCGCAGCAGAAGCTCCGAAAGCATGAAATGCCAAATATCAATCAGCTCCATTTGCAGCTGCGCGACATCTTTGTCCTGTTTCTTCCACCATTTCCAGCCGTGATGCTCAATCGCCTCAGCGCCTTCAATAACAACGGCAAGTAGGTAGGGGTAGCGAGATTCTACCCAATTGGGGTCAATTTTTGCGTTCATGCTGGCCTGTAAGGCAAACATGGTGCTGGCTTGGGCTTTAGTTAACATGAGGCGTGGCTGCGTCTACGGGCAGTTTGAGGGGATAATCCAATTGGGTTTGACAATTAATCGGCGCTAACTGCCTGCAGTTTAGATTGCTTAGCGAGGCTGCTTAGCATTTCTCTTCGGCTGCGGAGCATGTCGTTGTATGACTTACGAGCAGCGATAATTTCGTTGTCCTCGTCGGTCTTGGTTTCCAATTCCCTAAGCCACGCTTCGAGCACTTCGATTTCGCTTGAAAGCTGGGCAGTTCCTTCTTCGATTAATTTTTGATCAATGCTTATGCTCATGGCAGTCTCTATCCGAATATTCTCTTTGCAGGTAATCAATAGCAGGTAATCAATAACTGTTTCGTCAAAAATTTGACTACAAATATTGCTGCCTAGTTTATTTCGATAATGAGTGTATCGGCAGCGCTTCAGAATCGCATAGAGAAAAACGTCGGTCAAGAATGAATGAGTCCAATCTGCAGTTCTTACTAGATTAATTAGTCTAAATTGGCAGCGGAAACTGAAATATTGGTTCTATAGAGGGCTTATGAAAGCGCTCTAATGGCAGCGTGACTAGCCAATTTCCCCAGCAGCTGGCTTTCATCGTGCCTAGTTATCCCTAGAAGCGTCGCTTCTTCCA
The DNA here is from genome assembly GCA_047617585.1 of Pseudohongiellaceae bacterium. Lineage (GTDB taxonomy): Bacteria > Pseudomonadota > Gammaproteobacteria > Pseudomonadales > Pseudohongiellaceae > UBA9145. The sequence continues at coordinate 43,615 of JBLGBD010000009.1, forward strand.
AGAATCGTCAGGCTTCCCCAGCGCCTGCCATTCAGCCAATACCGCCTCTTGGGGGGTAGACTGATCTTTTGGATTTTGGTTTCCAGTTTGAGTTTGCTGCTTGAGCTTTTGGACTAGCTCAGTAAAGTAAGCCTTTTCTTTATCGAGGCCCTCTAGTGAGGGGTCTTGATTCAGCCTGCTTAGAGCCGTCGCGTAGTAGTGCAAGGCGAGGCTGCTATTGTTTCGTGATAGCGCTGTATCCGCCGCTTCTTTGTAGGTGTCCAAGGTAACAATCAGCATTGCCTTGCGAACGGCCTGGATCTGAATTTGAGCAGAGTCGTTGTTAATGGTGCCGTCAGAATGAAATTCGATGATAAGTGTGTGTAGGTCCTGCAATAGGTGTTTGCACTCCCGAAGTGCCACCACAGACCCACTACTGGGCTGACTATCCACCAAAGTTTCCGGGATTTTTTTGACGCTGGCTAGCTGCTGTTCAATATCACCTTTTCCAGTGAGGGCGTGGATCTGCCTTAGGCTGTCAACCGTGCAGGCATAAATTAGCACTCTGAGGGGGTTTGGCAGGTAATTCGGGTGTAGGCCGAAGGTTATCTTGGTCAGCTTACGAACTCGATCCTTGTACTTCGCCGTCATGCGTTGCTTGCGAGCGGCAATCCGCTCTTTGGACTTACTCAAGTAACCAAAGCAGATTATTATTACCGCCAGCACGGGAGCGGCAATGAGAAGTAGGGGGTTCATGACAAATCTATCCTTTGCAGGTATCGGTTTGATCGATTAATGATCAATTAAAGTGCTAATAATTCAGTTCTTGATAGAAAGTGTAGTAATTACTTCAGAAATTGACAGTTTACGCTTGACTGATTCATGTAAGCTTCTTAGAATCCCCGCCTCTTAAAACAGCCTGACCGCTGTTTTATCTAGTCCCCTTCGTCTAGAGGCCTAGGACACCGGGTTTTCATCCCGGCAACAGGGGTTCGAAACCCCTAGGGGACGCCATACTTAAAAAGCCCAATTTCATATTGGGCTTTTTATTGCCCAGTGGAATGTGATTTACTCGCTCTCCGAGCTTTAAGCCACGTATGCATCCATCGCCAAAAAGACTGAAACTATGAGCATAGCGATAGCTATCAAAGATCTTAAGAAAGTGTATGCCAACGGTTTTGAAGCCCTGAAAGGCATATCGCTGGAGGTAGAACAGGGTGACTTCTTTGCCTTGCTAGGTCCCAATGGTGCAGGCAAATCTACTACCATCGGCATTATCTCAACCTTGGTTAACAAGACCAGCGGTTCGGTGGAGGTATTTGGCCGTAATGTGGATACCCATGTGTTCGAAACCAAATTGGATTTTGGCGTTGTCCCTCAAGAAGTAAACTTCAGCCAGTTTGAACGAGTGAAAGACATTGTTATGACCCAAGCGGGCTATTATGGCCTACCTCGTAAACTGGCCGCTGAGCGCTGCGAAAAATATTTAAGAAAGCTAGGCCTATGGGAAAAGCGCGATGACCGTTCGCGTTCATTGTCCGGCGGTATGAAACGCCGTCTTATGATTGCCAGAGCCTTGGTGCATGAGCCGCGGCTACTGATTCTGGATGAGCCCACTGCAGGAGTCGACATTGAGCTTAGGCGATCCATGTGGGAGTTTCTCACCGAGATCAATAAAAGCGGGACGACGATTATTCTCACAACCCATTATCTAGAAGAGGCTGAATATCTTTGTCGCAATATCGCGATTATTGACGAAGGCAAGATTATCGAAAATACCAGCATGAAGAATCTGTTGTCACAGCTGGATTCTCAGGTATTTATAATGGATGTGGTTGGAAGCCTCAGTGCGGTTTATGCAAACTTCGAAGGAGAGATTAACTCCAAAGAAGGGTTCTCATGCCAACAGATTGATGATACTAGTCTCGAAGTTGGACTTAAGTCTGGGTTGGACATAAATACGATTTTTACAGCACTGGACAACGCTGGCATTAAAGTCAGCGGTATGCGCAATAAATCAAACCGGCTAGAGCAGCTGTTCCTTTCAAAACTTAACGACAATGGGTGAGCGACTCTTTTATGTTTACTAATCACAAATGGATAGCTTTCGAAACTATCGTTGTGCGAGAAGTTAGGCGCTTCACTCGAATTTGGTTGCAGACCTTGGTGCCGCCTATTATTACTATCGGGCTGTACTTTGTTATTTTTGGCAACCTTGTCGGCAGCCGCATTGGCGACATGGGCGGCTATCAGTATATGGATTTCATTGTGCCCGGTCTGATAATGATGTCGGTGATTCAAAATTCATATTCCAATGTTGTCTCCAGTTTCTTTAGCCACAAGTTTCAGCGCAGCATTGAAGAGCTGCTAGTTTCACCAGTGCCAAACTACGTAATTTTGGCCGGCTTCATTGTGGGAGGCATGGCACGTGGCTTAGCTGTCGGTGTAGTAGTGACAGCAATGGCGATGATATTTAGTGATCTGCGAATTGAACATCCGTTGATCACCGTGTCGGTAATTTTGCTTACCTCTATCGTGTTTTCCATGGCTGGATTTATTAACGCAGTGTTCGCTAATAGCTTTGATGATATTTCGATTATTCCCACATTTGTTTTAACGCCGCTTATTTATTTGGGTGGAGTGTTTTATTCGATCCAGCTGCTGCCACCATTTTGGCAAGGTGTGTCAGAGGTCAATCCTATCTTTTATATGGTCAATACATTTAGGTACGGAATTTTGGGCAGTTCTGATGTTGATGTGTACTGGGCGTTTTTAATTCTCGGTTTTTTTATTGCGGTACTATACGGGTTATGTATATGGCTGCTTCGAAATGGAATTGGGCTGCGCAGCTAGTAAAAAGCCATGACTAATAATCCCCTAGGCGATTTGACAAGTTACCCCGCAAAGTACGCACCCGATGTGCTGTATCCTATTCCCCGGTGGCCATCCCGCTCGCTGCTTGAGATCGATAAAAATATTCAGATGTACGGACTTGATCATTGGCAGGCCTATGAAATGTCTTGGCTTAATACCAAGGGTAAACCGCAATTTGCCATTGGTGAGTTTTTTTTCAATGCTGAGTCAGAGAATATTGTTGAGTCTAAGTCGTTGAAGCTGTACTTGAATTCGCACAACAACGAAAGTTACGAATCGCTCGATATGCTGACAAGAATAGTCGCGGCTGATCTTTCTGGCGTTAGCCGCTCAGAAGTTAAAGTGCGGATCACGCCACTAAACCGCTGCGAAAATAATCTTAAAGTAGATTTACCTGGACGCAGTATTGACGAAGAAGATGTGGTTATTGAGCTGACTGAGCCTGATAGCAGCTTGCTCTATAAGGGCGCTGAATTAGTGTTCGACGAAGAGCTGTATTCCCATTGCTTTAAGTCTAACTGCCCCGTAACAGGCCAGCCCGACTGGGCAACCTTCTACGTGCAGTACACTGGTCTGCAGATAGACAAAGCATCGCTACTGCGATACCTGTGCAGTTACCGCAACCATCAGGGCTACCACGAAGAGTGTGCTGAGCGAATTTATCGAGACATCATGCTGCGCTGCCAGCCATCTGAGTTGTTTGTGGCAATGAATTACCTGCGCCGCGGTGGTATCGATATCAATGTTTACCGAGCCAATAGACTGTTAGGCTCAGATTGCATTAACCCCCGCCTAATTCGGCAATAGCTGGCTTGTAATGGTAATTTCAGTAGGATAAAGTACGCGCCTTTCAAGGCAGCCGGCACAAACGCTTTAGATTAGAAAAGTACTACCTAGTCTAGATATAGACTATCAGCAAATACGGTGAGGTGTCCGAGTGGCTTAAGGAGCACGCCTGGAAAGTGTGTATACGGCAACGTATCGAGGGTTCGAATCCCTCTCTCACCGCCACTTTAGTTCTCCCATCTCGAGTATTCACTGCTCAAGAATACGCCTCGTAAGAGAGGGTGCCGAAGCCTCGCGGTTCGAAAGGCGCGTAGCGCCGCAGACGGCTGTAAGCCGCCCGCAGGGAGAGTTATTCAGCTTAGCTGAATAAGGAATCAATCCCTCTCTCACCGCCACTTTAGTTCTCCCATCTCGAGTATTCACTG